>JAFLUG010000060.1 GCA_022508885.1 Oscillospiraceae bacterium
TCTACAGAAAGTTTCCCCCACAAAAAGTTTATATAATTCATAAAGCTTGGAAAGAGCGGTAGAAATACCGCTCATTTTTGTCACTTCGTACCAAACAGTCTGTCCGAGCCGTCGCCGATTCCGGGGATTATGTAAAGCTCCTCGTTAAGCCCCTTGTCTATCGCGCCGCAGAAGATCTCGACATCCGGACAAGCGTCGTGGAAAGCCTTTATTCCCTCGGGACAAGCCAGAAGACACATAAACTTTATGTTCTGCGCTCCCGATTTCTTGACGATATCAACTGTTTTTATAGCCGAAACACCCGTCGCTAGCATTAAGTCCATGATAATGACCTCGCGGTTTGCAATATCAAACGGCAGCTTGCAGTAATACTCGGTGGCGGTGTTGTTGTGCATTTTATCGCGGTAGATCCCGACATGTCCTACCTTTGCCGCAGGAACAAGCGCAAGCGCTCCGTCTACCATTCCCAGACCCGCTCTCATGATAGGAACAAACGCTACCTTTCTGCCGCTGATTATCTTAGCGTCCGCAAGAGCAAGAGGAGTTTCGATTTTTACGTCCTTAAGCGGGAGATCGCGTGTTGCTTCATAGCAGATAAACATGGATATCTCGTTTACAAGCTCCCTGAACTCCTTCGAGCCTGTGTTTTTATCCCGCAGAAGCGACAGCTTATGCTGAACAAGCGGATGGTCGCAAAGTACAACGTTATTTTCCATTTACTTTCCCTCCAATTTCATTACTTTTTCAATTCTCGCAGAGTGCCTTCCGCCTTCAAACTCGGTATCGAGAAAAACGTCAACCAGCTCGAGCGCAAGTCCCGCGCCCAATACCCTTCCGCCAAGGCAAAGCACATTTGCGTCGTTATGCAGGCGGGTGTATTTTGCGGAGTACCAATCCGAGCATACCGCCGCACGAATCCCTTTTATCTTGTTTGCGGACATTGACATTCCTATTCCCGTTCCGCAAACCAATATCGCCTTTTCGCATTCTCCGCTTACAATCTTGGCACAGGTTTTTTCGGCAATATCGGGGTAATCTGCCTTTTCCCCATTACAGCCGCAGTCAACAAATTCAACGCCCCTGAATTTCAGATGCTCCATAATAGCAAGCTTCAGCTCATAACCGCCGTGGTCACAACCAATTGATATCATACATTTCCCTCCGTTTTGTTCAGCTTTTCGCGCTCCGCCTGAGATAGCCTGAGATAGCTCGGCATAAGCGCGGCGGGTTCGGTTTCCGGCTTGTTTTCCGCCGCGAGACATACTCCGCTTCCGCGCTGATAACGCAGAACAAGCGGCGCAAGCTCGTATTTTTTCTCGGTAAACTCATACGCCAATTCTGCGCCGTCGCCCGCAAAGATCAAACGCTCTTTCATGCTTGAAAGCTCTTTTGACAATTCATCAAGCTTTATCGCTCTGTCATCGCAAAGACGCGTAATTACTCCGTTTTCCGATTTGAAAAGCGCGTTGTATACCTGACTTAAACGCGCGTCCATACAAGCGCAGATAATGCCGTCAACACCTATGAAATTGTACGCTATCGCCTCAAGCGTAGAAACGGCAACAACAGGAATTTTCGCTCCGAACGCCATTCCCTTTACGCATGAAATGCTTATCCGCAGTCCCGTAAACGAACCCGGACCGTTTGTGACCGCTATCCTATCAATGTCCGAAAGCGTCATCTCAGCGTTTTTCAGCATATTTTCAACCATTGGCAAAAGCGTTTCGGAGTGAGTATGACGAGTATTCAGAAACTGCTCGGCAATTATCTTTTTACTGTCATATAACGCGCAGCCCGCGGTAATTGCCGAGCTGTCAATCCCTAAGACCATAATAGCAAAATCCTCCGCTCAGTATCCGAAAGCTTATCAATCCTGACCTTTACAACATTTTTTAGCTCTTTTTCAAGCTCGGGGATATTCTCGCTCCATTCCGCAGCGATGATCCCGCCTCGGTCAAGATAATCGAAAAAACCTATCGCGTACAGATCGTCAATACTGTTTATTCTGTACAAATCAAAATGGAACAGCGGAAGCCTGCCGTAATACTCGTTTACAAGCGCAAAGGTCGGGCTTGTTATTGTTTCGGTTATTCCAAGTCCTTTTGCCAAGCCCTTTGTGAACGTAGTCTTCCCCGCGCCAAGATCGCCCTCGTAGAGAATTACGGTTCCGGCTTCAAGCCTTTTCCCGACTTCTTCGGCAAAGCTCAGGGTATGCTCGGGACTTACCGTAACACGCGCGAACATCAGAAAAGCCCCGTAATTACGCCGCTGTCATCTATGTCGATATTATTCGCGGCGGGAACCTTCGGAAGACCTGGCATTGTCATAATATCGCCCGTGTACGCTACCACAAAACCCGCGCCGTTGCTTGAACGAACATCACTTACCGTAATTTTGAAGCCTTCGGGCTTTCCGAGCTTTGCGGGGTCGTCGGAAAGCGAATACTGTGTTTTCGCCACACAAACAGGAACCTTATCAAGTCCGAGACTTTCAATGGATTTTATCGCCTTTTCCGCGGCAGCCGTGTATACAACGCCGTCCGCGCGGTAGATCTCACGCGCGATGACATCGAGCTTTTCCTTTATTGAAAGCTTTTCGTCATAGATAGGGGCATAATTGCTCTTTTCGCTGTCGATAGCGTTTACTACGGTATTCGCAAGCTCTACGGCTCCCTCTCCGCCCTTCAGGAACACATCGGAAAACGCGCACTTTGCGCCGTTCTGTCCGCAGTACTCGCGTACAAAAGCGATCTCCGCATCGGTATCGGTAGCGAAATGGTTGATAGCGACAACCACCGGCACTCCGAATTTTCTCATATTCTCGATATGAACGCCAAGGTTTACAATTCCTTTTTTCAGCGCGTCAAGGTTTTCCTTTGTAAGGTCGGGCTTTGCAACTCCGCCGTTGTATTTAAGCGCGCGTATAGTCGCTACAAGCACGACGCAGTCCGGTTTAAGCCCCGCAAATCGGCATTTAATGTCAAGAAACTTTTCAGCACCCAAATCCGAGCCGAACCCCGCCTCGGTTATGGTATAGTCGGATAGCTTAAGAGCAAGCTTTGTGGCTCTTACAGAGTTACAGCCGTGCGCTATATTCGCAAATGGACCTCCGTGAATTATCGCGGGGTTGTTTTCAAGCGTCTGGACAAGATTGGGGTTTATAGCGTCCTTAAGCAATACGGTCATTGCCCCGACAGCCTTGAGATCACGCGCGAACACGGGCTTATCATCATAAGTGTAAGCAACAAGAATATTCCCCAGACGCTTTTTGAGGTCATTCAAATCAGCCGCTAGACACAAGATAGCCATAATTTCGCTGGCTACGGTTATCTGAAAATGATCTTCTCTCGGAACGCCGTTTACTTTACCGCCCATGCCAATAACGCAGTTTCTGAGCGCGCGGTCGTTCATATCGAGGCAACGCTTGAAAAGTATCCTGCGCTGGTCGATATTAAGCTCGTTTCCCTGCTGGATATGATTATCAAGCATTGCGCAAAGGAGATTATTAGCCGCGGTAATGGCGTGCATATCTCCCGTAAAATGCAGGTTTATGTCGTCCATAGGCACGACTTGTGCATAGCCGCCGCCTGCCGCGCCGCCCTTTACTCCAAACACGGGACCGAGCGAGGGCTCACGAAGCGCAAGACACGCCTTCTTTCCTATCTTGTTCATTCCCTCGCAAAGACCTACTGAGGTCGTTGTTTTACCCTCTCCCGCGGGAGTGGGGTTGATAGCCGTGACTAAGATCAGCTTTCCGTCGGGATCGTTTGCCACACGCTCGAAGAGCTTCTGTGAGAGCTTTGCCTTGTAGTGTCCGTAAGGCTCGAGCTCTTCATCGGAAACCCCAAGTTTTTTTGCTACCTCGCCGATTTTAAGCATCTTTGCACCCTGAGCAATTTCAATATCACTTAACATAGTTTTGTCTCCTTTTCTGTTTTTCTGAAACTGTAAAGCCTACTCGAGCTTCATCTGCTCAAATTCTCCTAAAATTCCCGCCTGAGGGATCGTTTTTATTCTGTAATTTTCAGGATTTTCAAGCTCTATGCTATCCGCCCTGTATGCTCCAGCAAGCTCCGCTTTCGTAAGACGCATGACCTGAACGCCCTGTGTATCACGCGTTGTTTTAGCAAGCACAAGCGCCGTACTGAACAATATTGCTTTTCCTGCCGTGGATTTAAGCACAAAATCCGTGTCGTCCTTTATGACAAACATAGCGACAACCTCGCTCAGCTCCGAGAAAGCGTTTGACAGCTTTTTTCGCTTTGTCTTGGTCTCGTAACTCGAAAGAGGTATTTTCGCGCACTTTCCGTTTTTAAAGAATATCACAAGTGTTTCGCTGTAATCTTCCGTTACCGCAAGGAACACCGGCGTTTCTCCCTCTTCCATGCCGAGCTTTGCGGGTATATATTCACCCATAACGCTCGCTTTTGTTTCGGGGAAATCCGCGCAGCGTGACTTGTAGCACTGGAATTTGTTTGTGAAAAACAACAGATCCGAATTGCTTAAGACCTCCGCACTGAAAATAATCTCGTCGTTTTCCTTGAGCTTCTGCTCACTGCTCATCCTCAATGATTTCGGCGTTATCTGTTTAAAATAGCTTTCGCGCGTAAAGAAAACATTTACGGGATAGCCCTCCGGCTGTTCTTCAACAGCTTCCTCTTCCTCGGGAACATCGTACAAAAACATTGTTCTGCGCGGCTGAGAATACTTTGCAACAATATCATCAAGCTCCTTGATGATCACCTTATCTATACGCTTGGGACTGTTAAGAATTTCCTCCATTTCGGCAATCTCCGCCTGAAGCGACTCGGTCTCCTCAGTGCGTTTGAGGATATACTCGCGGTTGATATGGCGAAGTTTTATTTCCGCGACATACTCCGCCTGTTGCTCGTCGATACCGAAACCTATCATCAAATTGGGTACAACCTCGGATTCCTCCTCGGTCTCGCGAATCAGCTGAATAGCATAGTCGATATCGAGCAATATCTTCTTTAATCCCAAAAGCAAATGGAGCTTTTCCTTTTTCTTCGTAACATCGAAATATATCCTGCGCTTTACGCACTGTCTGCGGAACTCCGTCCACTCGCTTATTATCTCGTAAACGCCCATGACCTTCGGAGTACCCGCGATCAGCACGTTAAAATTGCAATTGAAATTTTCCTGAAGCGGCGTAAGCCTGAACAGCTTTTGCATAAGCGCGTCGGGCTCATAGCCTTTCTTAAGGTCAAACGCCAATCTAAGTCCGCTAAGATCGGTCTCATCACGGACGTCGGAGATCTCGCGGATCTTTCCGTCCTTTACAAGCTCAACGACCTTGTCTATTATAGCCTCCGCCGTAGTCGTCGGCGGTATCTGCGTAACTTCGATACATCGGTTTTCCCTGTCGAAGTTGTAGACCGCGCGAACCTTTACCGCGCCCAAACCGGTGCTGTAAATTTTCCGCATTTCCGATTCGTCATATACGATCATTCCGCCGCCGGGAAAATCCGGTCCTTTAAGCGTTGAAAGAGCGTCATGCTGTGGATTTTTGATAAGCGCGATTGTTGTCTCGCATACCTCTTTAAGATTAAACGAGCAGATATTGCTTGCCATTGAAACCGCAAGTCCGAAGTTTGAGTTTACCAGAACCGACGGAAATCTTACGGGAAACAGCGAAGGCTCGAGCATGGTGTTGTCGTAATTCGGCACCATATCGACCGCGTCCTTGTCGATTTCCGCGAAAAGCTCTCCGCTTATGCTTTCAAGCTTAGCCTCAGTATATCTGCTCGCGGCATAAGCCATATCGCGTGAATACGCTTTTCCGAAATTCCCTTTGCTGTCAACATACGGGTGCAAAAGCGCCTCGTTTCCGCGCGCAAGACGGACCATTGTTTCATAAATCGCCGCGTCTCCGTGTGGGTTAAGGCGCATTGTCTGACCGACAATATTTGCGGATTTTGTCCGCGCGCCCGTAAGCAAGCCCATTTTGTACATCGTATACAGCAATTTTCTGTGCGAAGGCTTAAATCCGTCGATCTCCGGCAATGCACGCGACACGATAACACTCATCGCGTATGGCATGTAGTTTTCCTCGAGAGTGCTTACGATATCAGTTTCCACTACCTTTCCCGAGCCTTCTATATATGCCGATGCCGTTTGCTTTGGCGGCTTCTTTTGTTCCTTTTTCTTCAATTCTTCACAACCTTAAATATTATTTACCCGGTAATCAAATTCCAACAAATCGGTTTAATCTCTATGAAAAAATACTTTGATATAGAAATGAATTTTGCCTTTTCAAGACAATTTACAGCTATATATTTCCCTCAGACTCCCTTTCAAAGACTTTATGTTACGCTTCGCTGCCGATTAACTTATGTCTGCCGCTTCAAGATAGCGGCTGCCGTTTTCGCGGATAAAATCCTTTCGTCCCGCAAGGTCGTCCCCTAACAGAACATCAAACATTCTACGCGTAGTCTCCGTGTCTGCCGGCTTTACCCTTATCAGTCGGCGCGTAGACGGATTCATCGTCGTGAGCGACATCATATCCGGGTCGTTTTCGCCGAGTCCTTTCGAGCGCTGAACTGTGTATTTTTTATCCCCGACCATTCCGAGAATTTTCGCCTTTTCTGCTTCGGTATAAGCAAAATAGGTCTTGTCCTTTGTATTTATCTCATAAAGCGGAGATTCCGCAATATAGACATATCCCTTTTCAATAAGCGTAGGACAAAGCTCCTGTATCATAGTGAGAATAAGCGTTCTTATCTGAAAGCCGTCAACGTCGGCATCGGTACAGATTATTACCTTATTCCACCGAAGATTATCAATATTAAAGGTGCTTAAATTCTTATTTGCTTTGGATTTAACCTCAACTCCGCAGCCGAGAACTTTAATAAGATTCGTGATGATCTCACTCTTGAAGATCTTGTCGGCGCTTGCTTTAAGGCAGTTGAGAATTTTTCCGCGCACGGGAATAACCGCCTGAAACTCCGCGTCACGCGCAAGCTTAACCGAACCCAACGCCGAATCACCCTCTACGATATACACTTCGCGGCGGGAAATATCACGGCTTCGACAGTCCACAAACTTATCTATGCGGTTTGTAAGGTCGATTTTCTGAGACAGGCTCGCGATCGACGAAGAGCGAACCTTCTCGGCGTTTTCCCTCGAGCGCTTGTTTACAAGCACTCTTTCGGCGATTTTAACCGCCTCGTCGGGATTTTCAAGAAAATACACCTCAAGCGAATGCTTGAGCCAATCGGTCATTGCCTCTTTTATGAAAACGTTTGTAACCGCCTTTTTTGTCTGGTTGGCATAGCTTGCCTGAGTTGAGAAGTTAGACGAAATAAACACAAGACAGTCCGAGATGTCGTCCCATTTTACGGCTTTTTCACCTTTATTGTACTTGTTGTTATTTTTCAGATACGCGTCTATCTGCGACAAAAAGGCTTTTTTCATCGCTTCTTCGGGCGAACCGCCGTGCTCCAGCCATGAGGAGTTGTGATAGTGCTCTGCAAAATTAACCTCTGTTGAGAACGTAAACGCGACGTTCATTTTCAGCTTGTACTCGTCCTTATCCTCTCTGTCTTTTCCTACGCGCTCGGCGTTCCAATACTGCGGAGTAGTAAGCGGGTTTTCGCCGACAGTTTCTTTAAGATAGTCGAAAATTCCCTCTTTATAGCAGAAAAATTTCTCATCAGAGCTGCCATCCTCATTTTCAACGATCCTCAGAAACTCAACGCCGCCGTTTACTACTGCCTGACGCTTAATCATGCCGTCTACATATTCCGAGCCGATATCGATATCCGTAAACACTTCGAGGTCGGGCTTCCAATGTATCTTTGTTCCGGTTTCGGAACATTTTTCGCGCTTAAATCCCTTTTCACCTTCTGTTACGTTAAAGCCCTTTTCAAATCGGAGAGTATATTTCCACTCGCCGTTTTTGCTTTCGACATCCATATATTCCGACGCGAACTGCGTCGCGCAGAGTCCAAGGCCGTTAAGCCCGAGCGCGAAGGAGTAATTTTCGCCCGTATTGTTGTCATATTTTCCGCCCGCGTAAAGCGTACAAAACGCAAGTTCCCAGTTGTATTTTTCCTCGCTCTTGTTATAGTCGATAGGGATTCCGCGGCCGAAATCCTCCACCGTTATGGACTTGTCCGCGTGAAGCGTTATAATAACGCGTTTTCCGAAACCCTCTCGCGCCTCGTCGATAGAATTTGAGATTATCTCAAATACAGAATGTCTGCATCCCTCTATGCTGTCCGAACCGAAAATAACCGCCGGTCTCTGCCTGACCTGATCCGGTCCTTTAAGCGCCTTTAAATCATTATAGCCTGATTTTTTTGCCATATATACCTCTTGAATTGTATTTATCAATTTACAAAACCACAATATATATTATACATCATATTTTCTTATTTGTCAATAGTTGAGAAAAATTATTATGCTTATTTGCCGTTAATCCCGCTGTTTATACAGAAAAACGCTCTCCGTTTTAAGGAGAGCGCGTTGAAAACCATCTCAGGCAAGAATGTTATGGATCAGTATTATCGCGAGCGCAATGTTAAAGGTATTTGAAATAGAAATAAACGAAGCTTTCGAGCGCTTGCTTTCAATAAGCGATGAGCAAAATCCCAGAAGAGCCGCTTCTACCGCGACCGCTATAGTAAGCACCAACACTCCGACAAAATCCGTGATCTCCGCGTGAAAAAGCTTTTTCACCAGTAACTCGATCACGATATTTGTCAGCGGTACTATCCCCAGCGGAAGCACCGCCAAAGCCCATACCTTATGGCGCGATTTCAGAAAAGCTATCTCCATCAGCACAAAAACGCCGATTATCACAATACATTCTATAACCATAAAACTTATTTCCTGTTTAAAATATTATTTGAGAATTTCCTTAGCTGTTTCGTTATTATCGCAGATAGCGTAGATCACCGTGGTTCCGTTTACTTCAACAAAATCGTCATCGAAACGGTACATCGCGCCGGGTGTGTAGCTTTCAAATGTATTATACTGAGACTGAACACGTTTATCAAGCGCGTCTTTTATTCTCGCCGCCGCTTCGGCGTCCTTTGCCACAAAAATACCGAACTCGTCGGGCGCCGCGCCGGAGGGGCAGGTATATGCCGCAAACTCACTTACATCATCCTTGTCAATTCCTAATAAAGTATTAAGCTCATCCGCTTCCACTTCAATCATACTCGGAAACTTCACCTCAGCGAGAAGTTTATCTGTCTTTTCCTTTACGGATAATGTTTCGTCACCGTCCGAACCTCCGGCGGGTCCGGAAGGACCTTCGGCATTTTGTGAGCTTGACGAGTTCATGTTATCCGATGTATTATTGCCTTCGTCACATCCGCAGAGCGCAAGGCAGAATGCCGCGCACAGCGCAATTAAAAGCGTCTTTTTCATTTTTAATTTCCTTTCTTTTTTCAACTTTCGATTATGAGTATTTCTTCTGAAGCGCGGAAAGCATAACTCTGTAAGTTATTCCACTAAAATGCATTCCGTCGATCTCGGCGTATTCCTCAAGAAAATATCCATCTTCATCGCTTACTGCGGAATATAAGTCGTAATAATCAAGTCTGAGAGCCTTGCACTGCTCACGGATATATTCATTCATAAGCTTTACATCAGAGTTTTTGATGTTTGGATAGTTTGTTTGGCGGGCAACCGGAGTAATTGAAATACAACAGATCTTTGTATTCGGAAACTCCGACTTGAGAGTAGTCAGAAGATTTGAGTAGCTGTTTTGAAGCGCATTCAATGCTGACGAATCAAGGGCGTTGCTTCCAAGCAGAATAAATATACGCTTAGGAGAACGCTGCTTTGCGTACTCAAGCGCCGTAACCCCGAGCTCATCGTCAAACGGCTCATTCATTGCGAGATATGGAGTATATCCAAGCTTAGCGGCAACATTTTCCTTATTCAAGAATTTATACCCGTAGAGCCCCGTGAAGATGCTGTCTCCTATAAACAGATCGTCCTTGAAAAACTCCTTGTTGAAACTTGTCGGCTGGGTAATAACAGTCCAGGAGTCGCTGTCATCCGACGAGGATGAACCGGTATCAATTGAAGAAGAACTGTCAGACGAGCTGCTCTCTTCTCCCGAAGAGATTTCGGAGCTGCTGGATTCATACAAGCTGCTTATCTCATTATCCGGCAGGATAAACCTGCTCGAACTGATAATCGAGTTATTAACAGCAGGAACGCCGCTGTCAGTGTTGTTAAGCGCGTTAAAACTTATAAAAAACACAGCCGTGCATATCCCCAATATGATAACGACCATTATTATATAGAGTACAACCGTCGCCGCAGGAACTTTTACACGCCTTTTTTTCTTGCGTACCTTTTTGTTCAAGTCATACACCCCTCATAAAATCCCCAAACTTCTCTGTAAAAGCTGAAAACCCCTTTTACATTTTATCACATTCGTTTGAAATATGCAAGCAGTTTTACCAAAAATTTATTACGATACTGTAAAAATTATCCATTAAAAATGCAAAAAACGCCGAAATTTACCTGAACATTTCCCCGTCCGAATTGAAAATTTGTGTTCTTACAATTTTTATTCCCGATGTTTTACCAAACTCTCGCTCATACGCGCCGAGCAACAGCGTTGGATTTATATTGAAATCGTTCCCCGCGGGAAGTCTCAGTGTTATTTTATCGCTGAACTCAAGGCAGCTGATATACGGCTTTAAGTCAATTTCCGAAACGCCCTTTTTCGTTTTCTTTTCAACGATTATCGAGTCTCTTTCACACAACTCGCGAAAACCGTCTAAGTCGATTTTTCCGGAAATTTCGTACTCAGCGCGGGAAATATCGGTGTTTTTCATAACGGGCGCTGCGGCTTCGATAACGCATATGTCATACGGAAGCGCGCCCGATAGCCGCTTTATGATCTCCTCAAATGACATTTCATCTAACATTTTAAAATCTACCGCTTCTCTGAGTCCCTCCTGTCCGAGGGAAAGCGGAAGCATAAACTGCAGGTACAATCTCGGACTTAAACCCTCGGTATACCATGCCGGAAGCCCGGCTTTTCTGACTGCCCTCTGGAAAACTCCGTATAAATCAAGGTGAGATATAAACTTCGCGCGTCCTGTTTTACTGAAAAATACGCGCGTATTAACGTTCGCCATTATTGACAGCTCCTTTTGCGTCAGTTTTTCTTATGGACAGGACAATCGCTTACCCCACAGCCCGAGCATTTTTCGCGGCAATTGGGCGTAGATTCGAAATTATGCGCGCGTTTGTTTTCTTCTATCAGAAAATCCTTTGAAACCAACATATCGAGCATACTCCACGGAGCTATCTCATCATACTCACGGCGTCGGTTTGCGTAGAATTCCATGGAAAGTCCGCACTCTTCAAACGCCTGTTTCCATTTTTCAAAATCAAAGTAATCGTTCCATCCGTCCATGATACAACCGTTTTTCCAAGCTGTATAAATCGCTTTTCCGACGCGTCTGTCGCCGCGTGCGAAAACCGCCTCTAAAAGCGCAAGCTTACTGTCGGAATATGAAATTGAAACCTTTCGGTCTTTTCTTGCGTCAAGAAGCAACTTTACACGCCTGTTTATTTCCTCTTCGCCTATCTGCGGCTCAAACTCAAACGGAGTAAATGGCTTTGGAATAAACATCGAAAGCGATATCGAAACGCTCGGAGCTTTGCCCTTAGGCCGATCGGGATTTTGGTAAAACTCTTCCACAACAGCTTTTGCGAGCTCGTAAATACCGATTATATCATCGTCGGTCTCGGTAGGAAGCCCGAACATAAAATACAGCTTTATTGCCGAATAACCGCCCTCAAACGCTATCTTTACGCTGTTTAAAACGTCAGACTCGGTGATGTTTTTGTTTATTACGTCACGCAAACGCTGAGTTCCGGCTTCGGGAGCGAATGTAAGTCCGCTGCGCTTTACACTCGAAATTTCAGTAAGTATCTTTTCACTGAAGCAATCTATTCTCAGCGACGGCAATGAAAGATTTACGCGGTTATCCTTAGTCCACTTGTTTAAATTACACAAAAGCTCCTCAATGTCCGTAAAATCGCTTGTGGAAAGACTTGAGAGTGAAACCTCGTCATAACCCGTGTTTTTGAGCAGCGTTTTTGTCTGGTTTATCACCGTTTCATGAGATTTCTCCCGAAGGGGGCGATAAATAAACCCGGCCTGGCAAAACCTGCAACCGCGGATACATCCGCGCATGACCTCCTCAACGGCTCTGTTATGAACAATATCGACAAACGGAACGACAAAATTCTCGGGATAAAACGACTTGTTCAAATCACGGATAATGCGCTTTCTTACCTTTGCGGGCGCTCCATCCTTCGGCACTATCGCTGAAACCGTTCCGTCCGAATTATAGAAAACATCATAAAGACTCGGGACATAAACTCCCTCAATTTGCGAGGCCATGCGCAGAAACTCGGCTTTTGTGCGGTTTTCGCGCTTGCACCGCTCCATAAGACGCATTATTTCAAGGTTGAGTTCCTCACCCTCGCCCACGGCAAACAAATCGAAAAAATCCGCGAGAGGCTCGGCATTACACACACAAGGACCGCCGCCCATTACTATAGGCGTAAGCGCAGTTCTCTCGCTTGCAAAAACACTCAGACCGGATAACTTAAGCATCTCAAGAATGTTTGTATAGCACATCTCGTACTGGATCGTAAATCCGATAAAATCAAACTCTTTAATCGGATCAAGGCTTTCCAGGCCATATAACTCTATTTCGTTTTCAAGCATTTTTTCGCGCATATCGGGAAGCGGCATAAAGCATCTCTCGCACCAATAATTCGGAACGGAATTTTTCAGCGCGTAAAGTATTTTCATTCCGAGATGCGACATCCCTATCTCGTATGTATCCGGAAACGCGAAAGCAAAGCGGATATCCACGCTCTCCCTATCTTTGCATACGCTGCCCGGCTCTCCGCCGATATAGCGCGCGGGCTTTTCCACATCAAGCAGAAAGCCTTCGAGCTTATTCAAAGTTTCTTGGTTTCTGTACATTTAAACATTCCTCGGCTTACTGTTGTTGGGAAAGTTTCGGTCATTCATTTCTGAGCTTGCGCTCGTACCATTCCTGTTTTGTCATCAGGACCTGGCGCGGCTTTGAACCTTCAAACGCGCCAACAATTCCCATTTTTTCCATAGTGTCAATTAAGCGGGCGGCACGTCCGTAACCGAGCTTAAGCCGTCTCTGCAAAGCGGAGGTGCTTGCCTGACCCGCAGTCACAACGAACTCGATCGCTTCCTCAAGCTTTTCGTCAGTCTCGCCGTCGTCAAGATCCTCGCTTCCTCCGCCGGATTGCTGTTCGGCTTGTTCAGCTCTGCGCTCGATCTCGGCAATGATGTTCTCATCATATTCAGCACTGAAGGTTTGTTTAATGAAATCAACAACTCGCTCGACCTCCTCGTCGGAGACATAACAGCCCTGAAGGCGTATAGGCTTGGGAACTCCTACCGGCATATAAAGCATATCGCCGTTTCCGAGGAGCTTTTCCGCGCCCGAAGCGTCAAGTATAACGCGGCTGTCTATCTGAGACGCCA
>JAFLUG010000061.1:0-5898 GCA_022508885.1 Oscillospiraceae bacterium
TTCAACAAGGCGGCGCGCGATCTGAGAAAGCTCACAAGCGAGCTTCAGGATACCGTAATGTCCATCAGAATGGTGCCGCTGGCGGGCGTGTTCCAGAAAATGAACAGAATCGTCCGCGATATGAGAAAGAAGCTCGGCAAGGAAGTCGACTTCGTTATCGAGGGTGAGAATACCGAGGTAGACAAGTCTATCGTCGACAGCCTGCAGGATCCGCTGATGCACCTTGTCAGAAACTGCATGGATCACGGTATTGAGGACGACGTTAAGGACAGAACCGCTCTCGGCAAGCCCGAAAAGGGCACCATCAAGCTCACCGCGCAGAACGCTTCGGGCGAGGTAGTTATCATCGTTTCCGATGACGGCGCGGGAATCGATCCCGAGAAGATCATGGCAAAGGCAAGAAGAATGGGTCTTCTTACCAAGCCCGAAAACGAATATTCCGAAAAGGAGATCCAAAACCTCATTCTGCTTCCCGGCTTCTCCACCAACGAGGAAGTTACCGAGTTCTCGGGGCGCGGCGTAGGTATGGACGTTGTTAAGGCGAATATCGAAAAGTGCGGCGGCGCTATCATCGTTGACTCCAAGAAGGGCAGCGGCACAAACTTCATCATAAAGATCCCGCTTACGCTGGCGATAATCGACGGCATGGAGATCTCCGTAGGCGACCTGGTATTCAGCGTTCCGATCTCCACCATCCGCGAGAGCTTTAAGGTAGAATCCGGACAGATCCTCCGCGATACCAGCGGAAACGAAATGATCATGATAAGAGGCGTTTGCTATCCCATACTGCGTATGCACGAGAAATTCGGGATCGAAACCGAGATCACAAACCTCGAAGACGGTATCCTTCTGCTGGTTGAGACCGATAACAAGAGCGTCTGCATCTTTGCGGACAGGCTCATCGGCGAGCAGCAGGTAGTAGTAAAGCCGTTCCCGACATATCTGTCCCGCTATAATATCAAGGGCGAGGGACTTTCGGGCTGTACGATCATGGGTGACGGAAGCATTTCGCTTATCATAGATACCAATACGCTCATCGGTTAAGGAGGAATATTTACATGGATTATGATGTAATAAAGGAAGCAGTTGCGAAGCAGCAGTCCGGAGACAGAAAGCTGGCTGCCGACAACAGTATTCTCGGAAAGGTAATGACCTTCAATATCGGTGAACAGGTTTACGGTATCGAAATTCAGTATGTCACCGAAATTATCGGAATGCAGCATATCACAAAGGTTCCGCACGTTCCGAGCTATATTAAGGGAATCATCAACGTGCGTTCTAAGGTAGTGCCTATCGTGGACATCAGAACGCGCTTCGGCAAGGAGGAGATCCCCTATACAAGCAGGACCTGCATCATCACGCTGAATTTCAACGAGACCTCCGTGGGAATTATCGTTGACAGCGTTGCGGACGTTGAAGATATACATACCGGAGATATCTCGGCTACTCCCGAAAATAAGAACGTAAATACCAATTACTTCATTCAGTATATGATCAGAGGCGAAAACGATTCGACCAAGCTGATCCTCGACGTTGCCAAGCTGCTCGACGAACAGGAGGCATAAAGGTGAGTTTTGAAATTACCGAGGCCGAGTTTCAGCGTTTGGTAAAATTCATGTACGATAACTTCGGTATAAATCTCTCGGCAAAAAAGGTTCTCGTACAGGGAAGACTCGGAAATATGCTAAGTGACCGCGGCTTTAAAAGCTACGGCGAATATCTCGACACGGTCATGTCGGATACCACAGGCGCGGAGATCACTACTATATTAAATAAGCTCACGACAAACCATACGTTCTTTATGCGTGAGCCGGAGCACTATACCTTTTTAAAGGATACCATTCTTCCGTATATGGTACAGACCTGCCAGAAGGATCACGTTATCAGAATTTGGAGCGCGGCGTGCTCGTCGGGCGAGGAATGCTATACCACCGCTATGCTTATAGATCAGTATTTCGGCAACGAAAAGCATAAGTGGGATACCAGAATATTAGCCACCGATATTTCTCAAAGCGTTATCGGAAAAGCAAAGGCGGGCATTTATGAGGAAGAGGGAATGAAGGGTCTTTCAAACGATTGGAAGTCCCGCTATTTCAACAACCTCGGCAACGGCAAGTATGAGATCTGCCAGGGGATCAAGGACGAGGTAATATTCAAGACATTTAACCTTATGGACCCGATGCCGGAAAAATATAAGGCAAAGCCCTTTGATTTGATATTCTGCCGCAATGTTATGATCTATTTCGATATGCCTACCAAGCAGGCTTTGGTAAACAGATTTTACGATGTTGTAAAGCCGGGCGGATATTTCTTTATCGGTCACGCCGAAAGCGTAAACCGTTCGGAGACCGAGTTTGAATACATAAAGCCCGCGATTTACCGCCGTTTAGAGGGCAAATGACATTTTTAATTTATCGGCGCATATAATTTTTATAGCAATCTTTTCGCATAAAAATACCTTTTAGGAGCCTTTTTATGGATCGCATTAAACTGTTGGTTGTGGATAACTCCATACTGTTCAGAGAGTTGATCTCACGATATATTCAGCAAGACGATTCAATCGAGATCGTCGGAAAAGCGGGAGACGCATATTCTGCCCGCGATATGATCTTGCAGTATGAACCCGACGTTATGACGCTGGATCTTGAAATGCCGCGTATGGACGGTATCGCGTTCCTTAAAAAACTGCTGCCGCAATACTACATTTCCACGATCGTAGTATCCGGCTCCGATTATCACAAGAAGGAATGTTTTGAAGCCGGAGCTGTGGAGTTTCTGTCAAAGCCGGTTGCCCGTACAAACAACGATATGGCGGCGTTTGCAAAGCAGCTGTGCGCGGCGATCCACAAAGCATACGATCAAAGCAAGCCTGCCGCAGCAAAGCCCGCGGCGTATACAAGCCCCGCTTCAAGTAAGACGGCGGAAGCGTTTCAAAAGGTGCACGAGACTCTCAATAAGCCTATAAATGTTCCCAACAAGGCGGCTGAGACGTTTCAAAAGGTACACGATACGCTTAACAAGCCGATAGATTTTCAGCATAAGACGAATGAGACGGAACAAAAACAGCCTAATTCTCCTGTGCTGAAGCAGATGTCGGAGGTTGCCGCGAAAGCTGAAAAAGCGGTTTCGGAGATTGCGCACGGATTAAAGAAAACACAGTTTGAAAATACCGATCCTGCTGCTCCCGCTGCCAAGACTACGGTAGTAAATCATCCCAAGCTGTCGAAATCCGAGGCGCTTATTGCGCTGGGAGCTTCCACGGGAGGCACTGAGGCGCTGGAGCAGGTTATCAGAACTTTCCCGGAGGACACTCCGCCTGTGGTGATAGTTCAGCATATGCCCGCGGGATTTACCAAGCTCTATTCCGAGAGACTTAACCGCACCTGCAAGATGGAGGTCAAGGAAGCTGTCGACGGAGAACGTCTCCGCAGGGGACTTATTATAATAGGTGCAGGCGAGCATCAGCTGCGCGTATGCAGAGACTCGCGCGGACTGTATGTTTCCTCAAAGCCCGGAGAAAAGGTTTCGGGACACTGCCCGTCGGTTGACGTTATGTTCAGCTCGGTGGCTGAGGTCGCGGGAAAATACGCGATTGGCGCGATCCTCACGGGAATGGGAAAGGACGGCGCCGAGGGACTTCTTAAAATGCGCAAGGCAGGCGCGTTTACCATAGGTCAGGACAAAGAGACCTCCGTGGTATACGGAATGCCGATGGAAGCGTATAAGATCGGCGCGGTTGAGGTTCAGGCTCCGCTGTATAAGATCGCCGATATCATACTCAACAATCTGATATAAAAACTCCGCTTGAATCTGTTCGGGCGGGGTTTTTTTGGTAACCTATAAAATCCTTACGGTTTTTATAGATTCCCGCTTTACCCCGTGATTAATTGAAGTTTTTATTTCAACATTAAACCGAGAAAAGTTTAAAAAACAGTTATCCCCAAAAACTCAACTCATAATCAACCCCGTTTATAACTTTTTCACACCCTCGGAAAAGCCCTTAAACAAGTGCTTTTTTAACATTTTCAACAGATTATTCAACAGAATTAACCGGTTTTACACGTTTTTTTGTTAAAAAGCCGCCTTTTTGGGGGTAATTTTTTTCAACGGGAATACTTTTCAACAATGAACGGAATATTAGATTTATCGCAGCCAAAATTTCCTTTAAATTCGTTGGGGGTATTTCTACGGTCTGTATAATTTTATTATTCTCAAAAAATTAATTTAGCTAACAAGTGAAGATATAATTGTAAAATTACTAAAAATTGGAATTATTATAACAAAAACAAGGCACTTTTTCACATTTTCCACTGACTTTTCCACAATTATAATTAACTTTCCATTTTGTAATAATTAAAAACGAGATTTTCAACAGAGAATAGTTAAAAATTAATAAAAGATTTAAATAATTTTGTATATAATGTACAGTTTATTGAGTTTTTTGAGCGATTATTTCTGCTTGAAAAAAATTGTCGTTTGTGGTATAATTTATATAGAAATTCTTTGCTTATAAGGCGGTTTTTTATTATTTAATATGTAGAATGGTGGAAATGAAATGAATCCTCAATTGACCTCATTGTCTGACATTTACAGATGCGTAGTTGATAACTGCGTTAACGAATACGATATTTCCGGAGCGGCGAGAGAGCTTTGGCTGGATCCGCTGGTTCCCGTAAAAATGGAAGGGAATACCTTTATTCTCGCTACCAATCTCGAATTCAAAAAAGATACTCTGACTTCGCTTTATCTGCCTTATATTGAGGAGCAGCTTAAGGTTATCCTCGGAGTTCCGATGAAGGCGGAGATAGTTGTAGATGAGAATATCACCGCGCAAAGATCGCCGATAACCGAGATAATTAATAATGATGCCACAGGTAAAAGCGCGGTACCCTCGGTTCCCATTGATAAGAAGATCACCTATACTTTCGACAACTTCATCGTAGGACCGTCGAATAACCTGGCTTTCGCAGCCGCAAAGGCGGTCGCAAAAAAGCAGCATGAAAAATACAATCCGCTGTTTATCTACGGAGATTCGGGTCTTGGAAAGACCCACCTGCTTTCGGCTATTCAGTTTGAAATGCAGAATAATTTCCCCGGGATAAATATTATCTACACTCCCGCGGAGACCTTTACAAACGAGTTTTTGCACTCGATATCCACAAACAACGTCGAGAAATTCGACGAGAAATACAGAAATACCGACGCTCTGCTGATCGACGATATCCAGTTTATCGCCGGAAAGGATCAGACGGAGGAAAAGTTCTTCCATATATTCAATGAGCTTTATAATCAAAATAAGGTGATAGTTCTCACCTCGGATAGACCGGCAAAGGAGATCAAATCCATTTCCGACCGTCTGAGAACGCGCTTCAGCTCGGGGCTTATCGCCGACGTAAAGCCGCCGGAGTATGAGACAAGACTCGCGATCATTCAGAGAAAAGCCGAGCTGCTGCGCTTTAACATTCCCGAGGACGTTATTGATTATATCGCGACTAAGCTCAAATCCAACATCCGTCAGATTGAGGGTGTTGTAACTAAGCTGAACGCGCTGTATATGGTTTCTCAGGTGAAGCCCACCATCGCGGTCGCTCAGAACGTTATCAAGGATATCGTCACCGATCATCAGCCTATTCCCGTTACCGTTGATAAAATTGTCAGCGAAGTCGGCAAGATATACAATATTGAACCGGAGGAAATGCGCTCGCAGCGCCGAACCGCGAATATTTCCCAGGCGCGCAAGGTCGCGATCTATGTTATCCAGGACGTTACGGGGCTTCCCTACGAATCGATAGGTCAGGAATTCAACGGCCGCGATCATTCTACCGTAGTCTACGCGATAAAATCCGTAAAGGAAGAAATGGAACGCGACAGCGGCTTCCGCTCGATCGTCGAGGATAT
>JAFLUG010000061.1:5998-13406 GCA_022508885.1 Oscillospiraceae bacterium
AAAATCAACTTTTCTTTCAACGTTAATCCACAAATTCCGAAACAAAAAATTCTTTTCAACTTTTTCGGTTTTTTTAAACGTTGCGAGGTTAAAAATATTAAGGGCTTGAACGCTTTTGCAGTAATGGTTTAGGAAGTTTTCCATAGTTTAAACAGCCCTTATTATTATGATTAAAAATAAAATAAATTATATTGATTGATTTTTCAATTGATTTTAAATCCAGCGAAAGGAGAATTTCAATTATGAAATTCAGCTGCGCAAGAGACGCTATTCTCAATGCCGTTATGACGACCTCAAAGGCTGCGTCTTCCAAATCTACTATTGCGGCTTTGGAGGGACTGCTTTTAGAGCTTGAAAATAACGTTCTTACTATTACCGGATATAATCTCGAAATAGGGATCCGAACCGAGCTTCCGGTTGAAAACGGAGTAAACGGCGGAACTGTTATAAACGCGAGAATGCTCTCCGATATTATAAGAAAGATGCCGTCCGGCGTTCTGAACTTCGATATTGAAGACTCCAAATCCGCAAGAATTTATATAGGTTCTACGGAAATGTCGGTTATGTGCATGAGAGCTGACGAATATCCGCCCGTTCCCCAGACAAGCATCGAAAACGGATTTAAAATGCCGCAGAAGCTTCTTAAAAGCATGATAGTTCAGACGAAATATGCCTGTGCGGTCACCGATACAAAGCCCGCGCTTACCGGCTGTCTGTTTGAGATTGAAAATAAGATTTTAAATGTCGTTGCGGTGGACGGTATCAGAATCGCGCTTCGCTGCGAACCGATGGACTATGAGAATATCAAGTTCATCGTTCCCGCAAAGACGCTGGAAGAGCTTATTCATTTACTTTCCGACGAAAATGATAAGAATGTTACGATCAGTATAGATAAAAATCAGATCTCTTTTGAAATCGACAGCTATACAATGATCTCCCGCCTGATAAACGGCGACTTTATGGAATACAAGAGACATCTTCAGTGTGAAGAAACTATCACAGCCGAAATAAAGTGCCGCGAGATCATTGAGGTTCTCGATCGTGCGATGTTGTTTATCAACGAGAAAAACAAATCTCCTGTCCGCTGCGAATTCAACGGGGATTCTCTGACGATCAGCTGTTCGACTACTTTAGGTAAAATAAACGATAAAATCAACATAAAGTATAATGGCGAACCTATCGCGATAGGCTTTAACGCGAAATTTTTACTGGACGCGTTCAAAGCGGCTGACTGCGACTGTGTCAAGGTAATTCTCACAGCTTCGGCGGTATCGCCCGTAATCATAGTACCCATGCAAGGGAAGGAATTCACGTTTTTCCTGCTTCCCATGCGCTTAAAATAATTAGTTAAGGATGGTTTATATGGAAGAAATCAGAATTTTAACACCTTTTATCAAGCTGGATCAGCTGGTGAAGTTTGCGGGACTTTCCGAAACGGGAGCTAAAGCGAAGATATTGATCGATCTGGGCGAATTTAACGTAAACGGCGAATGCTGCACCAAGCGCGGCAAGAAAATAAAGCCCGGCGACGTTATCGAATTCAAAAACAAAAAATATAAGGTGATCTACGACGAGGAAGCCGCAGCTGCTGCCGAGGCTGAAAAAGCCGCACAAAATCCCGAAGAATAATGTATATTACCAAGATCATTATACAGAATTTTCGCAATATCGGCGAAGCGGAGCTTTGCTTTGATAAAAATCTGAATATTTTCGTCGGACGCAATGCCCAAGGAAAAACCAATCTCTGCGAAGCGATTTCGGTTTGCTTAGGGTCGAGCTTCCGACGAGTTCGTTTTTCACAGTATATTCCCGCTGAAAACCCTAGATCCGACGTTAAGATCAAGCTGTTTTTTATTGATGAAAATACAAACCGTGAAAATATCATAGATTATACAATTTGTAAAAATAATCTCGCAATTACCTACAACGGAATAAAAATGCGGGACGCCGCGGAATTGTACGGGGTTTTGAAGTATGTCGTATTTATTCCCGAGCATCTCAATCTGATCAAGGGTGCGCCCGAAATACGTCGGGATTATCTCGACGACGTTGCGCTGATGCAGACGAAAACTCATCTTAAAAAGCTCTCGCGGTATAATAAGGGTTTGAAGCAGCGCAACAACATTCTCGCGAACAGCAGCGACAGCGCACAGAATCTGAAAAATCTTCTTGCTCCGTGGAACGACGTGCTGGCTACCGAAGGAATAAACGTTACCTACGGCAGGCTGAAATATTTTTCGTTTCTGAAAAAGTGCGCCGCGGCGATCTATTCCGACCTTACAAACGGCGCTGAAACTCTCGGAATGGAATACCTCAGCTCTGTTTTTAAGACTGAACGTATAAATTTTGATAATATTGACGAATTGTATAAAAAATATATTCACACTCTGGAGAAAAATATTGGCGCGGAAATGAAGCTGCGGTATACGCTCTCGGGAATTCACCGCGACGATATCAATTTTTTCATAAACGGAATGCAGGCGCGGGATTTTGCCTCGCAGGGGCAGCTCAGAAGCGCCGCGTTGGCACTTAAGCTCTCGGAGGCGGAGATTATCCGTCAGAAAAACAAAACCAATCCTGTGGTTATTCTCGACGATATTTTAAGCGAGCTGGATTCCGTTCGTCGGGAGTATATTCTTCACCATATTGAAAAATCGCAGGTATTTATTACTAGCTGTAATTTAGATGATCTGTCTTCACTCAAAAACGGAAAGGCGTGGAAGGCGGAGGCGGGCAAATTTACGGAGATCTAGGGGGATTTTATGTTCTTATATTTGGGCGGAGATGTTACCGTCAGATCAAATGAGGTCGTTGGAATATTCGATATCGAGGAATGCTCCGTCTCACGAACGACCGCGGATTTTCTTAATTCCTCACAAAAAAACGGAAAGATCGTGAATGTTTCGGAGGAAATGCCCAAGAGCTTTATCGTCACTCAAAACAAAACTTATATATCGAACGTTTCATGTCATACGATAAATAAAAGAGGAAAAATTTAGAGCGTGTTCATTTTGGAACACGCTTTCCTTTTTTCGATAAAAAATTTGCTAAAATGAGGCAAAAAATGCTTAAAATGCTTGCAATTATCGCAAATTTATGGTATACTATATATAATATATGGGATTTCAGAATGTGAGGATATAAAAATTTCAGGGAGGACTTTATGGCTGAGGATGAAAAGGTAATAGAAAACAACTACGGCGCGGACGATATACAGACCCTTAAAGGCTTGGAGCCTGTAAGAAAACGTCCCGGAATGTATATAGGCTCTACCGGTGAGAGCGGACTTCATCATCTCGTTTACGAAATTGTTGACAACGCCGTTGACGAGGCGCTGGCGGGATATTGCACCGAGATAGACGTGTCTATTCTCCCCGGAGATATCATTCGCGTTATAGATAACGGGCGCGGTATTCCTACGGGAATAAACCACGCCGAGGGGATCTCGGCTACTACGCTGGTATTTACCGTGCTGCACGCGGGCGGAAAGTTCGGCGGCGGCGGATATAAGGTGTCGGGAGGACTTCACGGCGTCGGAGCTTCCGTTGTAAACGCGCTTTCCGAGTGGCTGGAGGTAGAGGTCCACGACGGAAAGAACGTTCATTTTCAACATTTCGACCGCGGAGAATATTCCGAGCCTATAAAGATCACCGGCACCACCGATCACACGGGAACGCAGGTTACCTTCAAGCCCGACGGAGAGATCTTCCATACGACCGTTTTCAGCTATGAAACGCTTAACGAGCGTATGCGCGAGAAGGCGTTCTTAAACGGCGGACTTAAAATAAACCTTCACGATCTGCGCGACGAGAATAACATTGTTGAAGAGACCATGCAGTATGAGGGCGGAATCGCGTCCTATATTGACTGGCTCAACAAAAAGCGCGGCGCGGAGGTTCTCCATCCGGATATCATCTATTTAAACGGCAAGGTGGACGATATTCTTGTGGAAATTGCGTTCCAGTATACCACCGATTTCAACAGCGAGGTACTGAGGAGCTTTGCAAACGATATCCACACCGGCGAGGGCGGTATGCACGAAAACGGCTTTAAGCGCGCTCTCAGCAAGGTAGTAAACGACTTCGCAAAGTCCTTTAAAGAACAGCAGGAGAAAAACAAGGTCAAGAAAAAGTCCGCGAAAAAGGACGATGAGAAGGAATTCACGGGATACAGCGGCGAGGCTATCCGCGAGGCGATAAACGCGATCATTTCCGTAAAGCTCCCCGAGTGCGAATTTGAGGGACAGACCAAGGGCAAGCTCGGAAATCCCGAGGTCCAGCCGGCAGTCTATAAGGTAATGACAGAGCAGCTGACCTATTATTTCGAGGAACACCCCGAGACCGCTCAGATCGTTGTAAACAAGGCGGCAAGCTCGCAGGCGGCGCGCGACGCTGCAAAAAAAGCAATGGAAGCCAAGCGCAAGTCCATTCTCGACAGCAACGGACTTCCCGGAAAACTGGCGGACTGTTCCGAAAACGATCCCGAGCATACCGAAATATATATCGTCGAGGGAGATTCGGCGGGCGGTTCCGCGAAAGAGGGTCGCGACAGGCGTTTTCAGGCGATACTTTCGCTCTGGGGCAAGATGCTCAACGTTGAGAAAGCGAGAGCGGACAAGGTCTACAACAACGACAAATTATTGCCCGTCGTTAAGGCGTTGGGAACGGGAATTGCCGAGGACTTTGACATTACCAAGCTGCGTTATGGCAGAGTTATTATAATGGCGGATGCCGACGTTGACGGACTTCATATAAGAACTCTGATGCTGACGTTCTTCTTCAGATTTATGAGACCGCTTTTGGAGAACGGGCACGTTTATATCGCGCAGCCGCCGCTGTTTAAAGTAGCGCGCGGAAAACAGGTGCGGTATGCGTTCTCGGACGAAGAACGTGACAGATATATAGAAGAGCTGGGCGGCGACGGAGGAAAAACCGACGTTCAGCGATATAAAGGCTTGGGTGAGATGGATCCCATTCAGCTGTGGGAGACTACGATGAATCCCGAGACGAGAACGATGCTGCGGGTATCCGTTGAGGACGCGGCAAAGGCGGACGAGATAATGACAATTCTCATGGGAGACAAGGTAGAACCGCGCCGCGAGTTTATCGAGGCAAACGCCAAGCTCGTTGAGAATTTGGATATTTAAGACTGGGAGTGATTACTATCAGCAGCAGCTTACTGCCCGATTTGAATAAAGAGCAGGCTTCAAAAAAATCGGAGATCATAGCTCATTTTGACTATGACAACACCAACGACGAAATAGACGGCGCGATGAAAACATTTCAGCAGCGGTTCTCTTCCAAAAAGGGAAAGCTGGCGGTCATCGCTTACGGGTTGTTGGCGATAGCGGCGCTTGTTGGAATTATAATGAGCCCCACGACGGTGGTGCTGTATCTGGCGCTGGCGTTGTGCGCGGGGGGATTGTTTTTCAGTCTCACCGAAAAAAAGCGCACCCGAAAAAAGATCATCGAGGCGCTTTCGGATATGAACCCCGAAACCTACCGCTGCACGATATTCCCCAAAAAAATCGAGATAGAGACCATTATCAGACCAAAGGTAAACGAGCTGGAGCCAAAGGTCGACGAAGAACAGACCGAGACGGAAGCGGAGGAAGAAAAGATCACCCCTCTGAAAACGGTTTTTAAGTTTGGAGAGGATCTGCTTAATTTTTCCGAGAACGACGATTCGCTTCTGCTGATCTCCAACCGCAGGCAGATATACTGCTTCCCCAAGCGGTGTCTTACGGAGGAACAGCAGGGCGTTGTGAGGGATTTTCTTACTAAGAAGCTAGAGGAAGAATAACATGATTGGCGAGATTTTTTCTCATCAGTCAAGGAGGACAAATGGATATTGATTTCAGCTTAGAAAAGCTCTATAATATTGATCTTGAGGATACGATGAAGAAGTCCTTCATCGAGTATTCTATGGCGGTCATCACTTCAAGAGCGCTGCCAGACGTGCGCGACGGCCTGAAGCCCGTTCACCGCAGGATCATTTACACAATGGACGAGGCGGCAAATACCTCGGACAAGCCCTTCCGCAAGTGCGCGTACACTGTCGGAGAGGTTCTGGGTAAATATCACCCGCACGGCGACGCTTCGGTTTACGACGCGCTGGTGCGTCTGGCGCAGACATTCTCAATGCGCTATCCGCTTATCGACGGTCACGGAAACTTCGGTTCGATTGACGGCGATCCGCCCGCGGCTTACCGTTATACCGAGGCAAGGCTTGCGCGTATTTCCAACGAGATGACCGCGGATATCAACAAGAGAGTTGTTGATTTTCAGACCAACTATGACGATAAGCTGTTAGAGCCCAAGGTTCTGCCGTCTCGCTTCCCGAATCTTCTGGTGAACGGCTCGAACGGTATCGCGGTAGGTATGGCGACGAATATTCCGCCGCACAATCTTAATGAGATCGTCGACGCGCTGCTGCTTATGATCGACAACCCCGAGGCTACCATCGAGGACGTTATGGGCTGCGTTAAGGGTCCCGATTTCCCGACGGGCGGCATTATCATGGGTTACAGCGGGATACGCTCGGCGTATTACACCGGCAGGGGCAAGATCATTCTCCGAGGAAAAGCCGAGATAGTCGAGGAAAGCAATCATACCAGAATTATCGTAAGTGAAATACCATATATGGTAAATAAGGCGCGTATGCTCACCAATATAGGGGAACTTGTGCGCGATAAGAAGATAGACGGCATTTCGGTCATCCGCGATGAATCCGACAGAAACGGTATGCGTATCGTTCTGGAGCTTAAACGCGACGCCAACGCGAACGTTGTTCTCAATAAGCTGTATACCTACACGCAATTGCAGGATACCGTGGGCGTTATTATGATAGCGCTGGTCGACGGGCAGCCGAAGACGCTGACGCTGATGGAGATGCTGAAATACTATCTCGATCATCAGCTTGAGGTAGTCACCAGGCGCACGAAATACGATCTCGACAAGGCAAAAGAGCGCGAGCATATCCTCGAGGGCTTGCTGATTGCGGTGGATTTCATCGACGAGGTCATCTCGATTTTGAGAAACAGTAAGAATATTCCCGAGGGTAAAGAACGCCTGCTTGAGCGCTTCAAGAACGTTGACGTTTCCAAAACAGGGCTTTTTGGCGCGGCGACATATTCTCTCACCGAAGTCCAGGCGGACGCTATTGTTAAGATGACGCTCGGTTCTATTACGGGAATGGAGCGCAGCAAGGTCGAGGACGAGCTTCTTGAAAAGCGCGAGCTTATAAAATCAATGGAGGAGCTGCTTTCCGACAACTCGAAGATGCTCCACCTTATCGGCGAGGAGCTTACCGCGATCAAGAAAAAGTACGGCGACGAGCGCAGAACTGCCATAGAGCCGGTAAGCGGCGAGGTGGATATCGAGGATCTTATCCCCGAGGAGGACTGCGT
>JAFLUG010000062.1 GCA_022508885.1 Oscillospiraceae bacterium
AAAAGTTTTGGGAAAGGGTCAAGGGAAAACCCTTTTTCAAAAGGGTTTTCCCTTGGAAAACTATTCGCTCTTCATCTTCCAGTGCGCGAGGGTTATCGCCTCAAATCCCTGCGGAGAGAGAATGGGTCTTGAAATGCGCTTTTTGGTTTCGGGCGAAAGAGCGAGGTTTTTCGCGAATTCCGCGCCGGCCGCCTTGATATCCGCGAGATAGCCTTCGCGCTGTCTCTTTGCCTTTTCCGCGATAAAAAGCTCGCCCTCGGGACAGAGAATAGCCGTATAATGCCCGTCGCCGCAGATAAGGTCATACTCCTTTAAAAGCGCGGGGAACATCGGCTTTTCGTCTACATAGCCGCAGGTCGAGATAACCACCAGCCGCTTTTCGTGCATTTTTTCGTCGCGCAATTCGTGAAACGACGCGTTTTTGTCCTCGACAAGATTTCCCATATACGGAAGCATAAACGGCAGACATCTGTCCGTCATTGCCTTGAGCTGAGACGGCATTCCGAAAAAGTATAGCGGAAAGCTTTCGATGATGATATCAGCCGCCTCTATTTTTCCGTAAAGCTCCTGCATATCGTCCTTTATTACGCAGTGTCCCTGCGTTTTGCTCCAACAGGAAAAACAGCCGA
The DNA here is from genome assembly GCA_022508885.1 of Oscillospiraceae bacterium. Classification (GTDB taxonomy): domain Bacteria; phylum Bacillota; class Clostridia; order Oscillospirales; family Ruminococcaceae; genus CAG-115. The sequence goes on from JAFLUG010000062.1 coordinate 630, forward strand.
TACAGGGCTTTATGTCAAGCTTGTACAGGTTTACATATTCAACCTCGGTATCGCTCGGAAATCCTTCCACAAACGCCTTTGTGATATTCAGCGTATTCGAGCGCTCCGCCTTCGGGCTTCCGTTTAAAACCAGAATTTTCATAAATTCTCCTTACAGTTATGTTATGATCTTATCAAGAATGCTTTCGTCTGAATCGCCGTCTGTGTCCTCGTATTCCGGAAGGCTTATGCTGTAATAATAATCCCGTCCGCTCGCGCGAATAACTCCGCCCCAAAAAACTCCGTCGGACAGATCAACGTTCTTAAAGCTTCCGAAAATGTCAAGCCCCGCGCGCTTTATGTACGCTTCGCGGCGAGTCCACTCTCCGAAAAACGCCGCGGCCTTGTCCGAGGATTTTTCGTATTCAGAAAGCTCGCTGTCCTTCATAAACGCTCTCGCAAGCTCCGTCATTTTTTCCGCGGAGTAATCGCGCGCGTACTGCACGTCGCACCCAACCTGCGCTTTTTCTCCGTTTTCGGCGATTGCCAGAACGCACAGCGCACAGCCCTCGCTGTGCGAAATGCTGAAATCTATGCCGTCGTCATAAACAAGCGGGCGGTTATTGTCGTCGTGCGCGATGATAAGCTCCGCGCGGTTTATCCCGTTTTTCACAAGCAGACCGTCAAGCAGCAGAAATCCGCACGCGCTCTCGCAAAACGCCTCTTTCCGCCTGCTTAATATCTCGTTGAAATAACCCTCGCACACGGGGTTATAGTTTTCTCTCGCGCTTTCGACGCGGGCTCTCAGCCCGACTCCGTCAGTCACGAAACAAGCTGAAAAATCAATCCTCATTTTCATACACCGAGCTTTTGTCGATCGCCGTAAACAGCATTCTTCCCTTTGCCCTTACATTTCCACCGACACAAATTTTCGCGTCAAACTCGCACGCCGCCTCGCTCATAAGCACACAGCTCACGGAAATTTCGAGCGTGTCTCCCGGCACCACGGGCTTTAAGAATTTGAAGTCCTTGACCTTTAACAGCACATACAGCTTGCTTTCATCGCTTGCCGCTCCCTCGGGAGCTATCACGAGACTGCAAAGCTGAGCCGCGCACTCGATAAGCAGCACTCCCGGCATAATGGGAGCGTCGGGAAAATGCCCGACGAAATACGGCTCGTTTACCGAAACGTTTTTTATCCCCACCGCGCTTACGTTAGGCTCAAGCTCGGTCACGCGCTCTATCATCTGAAACGGCGGACGCTGTTTTATGCGCTTGTTTATTTCGAGTAAATTCATATTCTTTCTCCTGCTGTCAAAAAATCAAAGGCTAAGCCCGCCGTCCAAAACGATAACCTGTCCCGTCATATAGTCAAACGCGCTTGAGCAAAGCATTACCACCGTTTCGGCTATCTGCTCCGCCGAGCCGAATTTTCCCATAGGAACGGCCTTGATGTACTCCGCCTTTTTTTCCTCCGGTATATGGTCCATCATTTCCGTTTCGATAAATCCCGGGGCAATCGCGTTTACCGTGATATTTCTCGCCGCAAGCTCCTTTGCGAGCGTCGCGGTCATTGAGTTTACCGCGCCCTTTGTCGCTGAATATACTCCCTGCCCCTCAACCGCCAATATCGAGCTTACTGACGAAACGTTTATTATCTTTCCGCCCGTCTTCATCATTTTAAGCGCCGCCTGCTGCGCGCAGTGGAAATATCCCTTTATATTTATATCAAGGCTTTTGGAGAGACTTTCCTCGTTTATCATCAGCAGGTACGCGTCGTCCACAACTCCCGCGTTGTTTACAAGCACGTCGAGCCTGCCGAATTCCTTCCATATCTCCCTGAACATATCCTGGACCGCCTTAAGGTCGGAGGTGTCCGCCTTTATCGCCAGAGCCACTCTGCCAAGACTTTCTATCTCGGCGCAGACTTCGTTTGCCTTAGCGTCGTTTGAAACGTAGTTTACCACAACGTCATATCCGCATTCCGCAAGCTTGAGCGCGCAGGCCTTGCCTATTCCTCTTGAAGCGCCCGTTACAAGCGCCAGTTTAGTTTTGCTTACTTCCATTTTATACCGCCTTTTTCAATACCGCAGCCGAATACTGTCCGCCCACTCCGAATGAGACTGCCAGAGCGTATTTATACTTGTCGCTTTCACAAAGCGTTTTCGCGAGATACGCCGCCTGTTGCGCCGCGCCCGCCGCTCTCGCTTCTCCGACAGCTTCCTTTAAGTTTGCGTAGTTGTAATTTTCGCCGAAGATCTCGCCGAGAACACCTTTTTCCAGCTCGTCAACCTCGCTGTTTCCGTCCGCAAAGCCGCATATCAAGTCAACTTCCTCAGGCTTGACGCCCGCGTTTTCGCAAGCCGAAACTATCGCCTCTTTCATTGCGCTTTCCGAGCCCTTCAGCTTTCCGAACTCGACTGCCCTATGAGCCGAGGCATAGCCCGCAAGCTCCGCGTATTTTACCGCGCCGCGCGTGTTTGCCGAGCTTTCCGTTTCAAGAATAAGCGACACCGCGCCCTCGCCGAGTCCGAACTTTCCTCCGAGCAAGCCGAGCTTTTCATAGAGATATTCCGTAACCTCGGTGTTTTCGTCTACGCCTGCCGCTACCATAATGCTCTCGTCGCCGTTTCTCAATACGTCAGCCGCGTAGCAGACGCTCTGCAAGCCCGCCTGAACGCCGTTCGCGTTTGTAACATTATAGCCCTTTATTCCCGCGAAGATCGAGAAATAACCTCCCGCCGCGTTATAGACAGTGTTCGGGAATGAAAACGCCGAGCCGCTCGCCGTTCCGTTTTCCACAACGTTTTTCTGAAAGCCCACTATTTCCGTCATCGGACCGTCGGAGGTTCCGATTATGATTCCGATGTCCCGCGCGTTGTTGTCGTCTACAGTTATCTTCGCATCCGCAAGTGCCTTCATTCCGCTTACCAGCATAAGCTGTGAAAATCTGTCGAGCTTGCGCCAGAACGCCATTTTTATGCCCAGATCCTTATAGTCGTCCGATTGGATATCTATGCGGTCTTTGGAGATATAGTCCCCGATTCCCGTAACAAAAACACGCTCGGCGTTTGTTCTGTCTGGAATTTCCCTGGGGTTTTTCGCGAAAACTATCGACGCGTTGTTCCCTCCGAACGCAAAGGAGTTAGACGCCGCGTAATTTATAGTTTTCTCGCGCTTGGTGTTGGGAATAAAGTCGATCTTGCCCGCCTTTTCTTTAAGAGTTTCAAGATTTTCTTCGGTATATCCTATCGTCGGAGGAAGAACGTTTTCGCAGACTGCCTTTACGGTAAGCACCGCCTCTATCGAGCCCGCCGCGCCGAGACAGTGTCCCGTCATGGACTTGGTGGAGCTTACAGAAAGCTTGTCGCTGTTGTCGAAAATAGTGTGGAGCGAAAGGAACTCCGCCTCGTCGTTCTTTGCCGTGCCCGTTCCGTGAGCGTTTACATAGTCGATATCCTCGGGCTTTAACCCCGAGTTTGCAATCGCCCTGTTTATCGCCAGCATCTGCCCCTCTCCGTCGGGACGGGGAGCTGTGATATGATGAGCGTCGGAACTTACTCCCGAGCCTAATATCTCGCAGTAGATATGCGCTCCGCGCGCCTTTGCGTGCTCATAGCTTTCAACTATGAGAATGCCCGCGCCCTCGCCGAGCGTTATTCCGTGGCTGTTGTTAAACGGAGAACAGGGGTTTTCGTCGAGAGCGTGCAATGCGTGAAATCCCGCAAACGCAAGCGACGAAAAGCTGTCCGAGCCTCCCGCGCAGAACGCGTCCGCCTTTCCCGCGCGGATAAGGTCGCACGCGTAAGCTATTGAGATGGTTCCTGCGGCGCAGGCGTTTACAATGTTCGCCGTCGTGCCGTTCAGCCCGAAATGAAGAGCCACGTTGTTTGCTATTGCCGAGGCGGGCATTTTAAGGATATCCGAAGCCTTTCCGCCGCCGTTTTTCAGCTCGTCTGTAAAATACTTGTCAATTGAAGCCGCGCCGCCAACGCAGTTTCCGACAATAACGCCTATTCTCGCCGAGTTTTCGGGTGTTATCTCATATTTTGCGTCCGCCAGAGCCTCTTCTGCCGCCTTTATGCACAAAAGCGAGGAGCGGTCAAAGTCCTCGCCCGAAAGCTTATCCGAAGCGATCTTCGCTTCCGCGCCGAGATTTGCGTAACAGCCGTCTGTATTTACCGATTCTACCTCGCGTATTCCAGTAACGCCGTTTTCCGCCGATCCAAAACACTCCGTCACATTATCTCCGAGCCCGCAGACAAGTCCCAGACCCGTAACAACAACACGCCTCTTATCAGAATTGTTCATAAAACCTCCGCGTTTATTCAGACCGTCTTAAAGCAACACCGCACAAAAAGGCGAGCCGTCTTTGGCAGTATGTTCCGAATGTGAAACATAGTCAGAGGCAGATGCTCGGATCGCGCGGTGTTACCTTTAGTCTGTAAATGAAACAATGCTTATTCTTTGTGCTCTTCTACGAATTTAGCAAGAGTATTTATGCTCTGGAAATTCTCTCTTGCCGCGCCCGTCATCTGAACGCCGAAGAGGTTGTCGATCCCCGCGATGATCTCGATGGAGTCGATGGAATCAAGTCCGATATCGTCGCCGAAAAGCTCTGAATCATACTCAAGCTCGTCCTCGGGAATTCTCAGATTCTCCACAAGCATCTCTTTGATCTTAACGCAGATTTCTTCATTAGCCATAGTAGTTTATCCTCCTAATTCTTCTCACAGGCTGCCGATAAGCCACCATCTGCGTCGTCACCACTATTGCGGCAGGCACAAAGCCTGGCCGCAACAGCGCTTCCTAGCATCTGGCGGCTTCTCGACAGCCTAATATAAACTTTTTATAAATTTATTTCTCGGCATACTGACCGATTGTTCCGTATTTGTTTTCGAGTATGCGGTAATTCTCCTCAACCGCCGCCTGAGCTTTAGCCATAAGCTCGCGCGCGTATTTTCCGTGGCGGACGTTTTCGGGGCAGTTGCTCTCTATCGGCGTTCCGATAAGAATTTTCTGCCTCATTCCGAATACCGGCTCGTACGTTCCGTAAATAGCGCACGGAACTATTGCAGCCCCTGTTTTCGCCGAGATAAGCCCCGCCCCGGGCTTGAACTCGTTTATCTTTCCGTTTTTAGACAGCGCGCCCTCGGGAAAAATCAAAAGCGAGCCGCCCTCGTTTACGATCTCCTCGGACTCCTCAAACCATTTCGCGTCCGCCTCGTCGAGCGAAATGGAAATGCACCTGCACCACGAGATCATTTTTCCCGTGCGTTTTTTATCAAACCACTTTTTCGTAACCAGCACCCACGGCTTATATCTCCATAAAACCGCGCCGCCGTAGGCTCCGTCAAAATGGTGGGTGTGATTTGCGACAAACACCAGCGGTTTTTTCTTCAGTCCGTTTTTAAGCGACTTATCCGCGTAGATGATTTTCGGACGGAACAGAAAATACACCGTCCATGTTATCAGGATCTGAAAGAATTTTCCCCATAATGTCTGCCTTGATTTGTTTGTTTTACTCAACCAACCACTCCCCGATTCGCAGTACACTATATATTATATATTATCCGGAGGTGTTTTTTCAATGGACAATACGCAACAAAACAACCCTTAAAGGACAAACTCATTGTATTTTGTTGCATATTGATTTTTTGTTAATGTAAATTCTGTTATTATCAACAAATTTTAAATGAAGTCAGATAAGCTTTTTGTTGTTTTACATAAACCCCGATAACGTCAAGGGAAGCTGCCATAATACAGCTTCCCTTGTAGTCCCATCGTTATTCAAGGCCTAAATCCTCAATCAGTCGTCTCAGTTCCTCCCGCGAGCCAAGACATATTCCCTTTTCCAAAAGCTCGCGGTCGGCGGGATAAAAGTGTTCAATTGGCGTCCGATAGACCGCGGCAGGCTCGTCCGAGCTGTCATAAAACAGCGCGACATTTCCGTTGTACTCCCGCAATATGAACTTCTGCTCTTCCGCAGACGCGCCCGCAAGCACACTCGTCTGAACGGCAAGAGCCGCCGCCACAGCTAAAATTTTTCCGCTTATTTTCGCCATAAGCTCCCTCCCTGTTACCCTGAAAGCTTTATACACCTGAGTTTTTAATAGTTTCAACACACTTTTCAACAATTTTTGGCATTAATACAAGCCATGCCGCCGAGTTTTCAACAAAATCAACCGAAATCACTGCTCTCTCGGCTGTTTTTTCACTGCCGTCGGCAGAAAATCATAAACCTCGTCATAGCTCTCGGCTTCCGCTTCATTAAGCGGCGGAGTCGGTATAAGTCCCGTGCAGTCTGTTCCGCTTTGCGCGTTCATCGGAAAATCCTCCTGACTAAGCTCGTCTTTTACGGGATATTTGTCCATTTCCATCACTTCCTTCCGTGAGTTTTAGTTATTATTGACTGAAATTGCGGAAAAATTCTGTTGACAAAAACTTTGTGTTGGTGTATAATATATAAGTATATTTGTAACTATTTCTAACAGAAAGGTTTGTAAAATGGGAATTATCAAATCACTATTCGGAACTTATTCTTCAAGAGAATTAAAGAGGATCGAGCCGATAAAACAAGCCGTGCTCGACCTTGAGCAGAAATATAAAAATATGTCCGACAAGGAGCTTAAGGCTCAGACGCCGATATTGAAGGAGCGTCTCGCAAACGGCGAAACGCTCGACGATATTCTTCCAGACGCTTTCGCGGTATGCCGCGAGGCCTCGGCGAGAATTATAGGCGTTCGCCATTATCCCGTTCAGATAATCGGCGGGATCGTGCTTCATCAGGGCAGAATAGCCGAAATGAAGACCGGCGAGGGCAAGACCTTTGTCGCGGCTCTGCCGTCCTATCTCAACGGACTTACGGGAAAGGGAGTTCATGTTGTAACCGTAAACGACTACCTCGCTAAGCGCGACAGCGAGCTTATGGCAAAGGTACACAGATTTCTGGGGCTTACGGTGGGACTTATCGTTCACGATAAGGACAACAACGCCCGCCGCGAGGCATATGCCTGCGACATAACCTACGGCACAAACAACGAGTTCGGTTTTGACTATCTGCGCGATAATATGTGCATCTTCAAAAAGGACTTGGTTCAGCGCGAGCCTAATTTCGCCATTGTGGACGAGGTCGACTCCATACTGATAGACGAAGCGAGAACACCGCTTATCATTTCGGGTCAGGGCGACAACTCGTCGGATATGTACAACAAGGCGGATAAATTTGCCAAGACGCTTAAAAAGTGCGTGACCGCCGAGGTCGATAACTCCGTTCAGTACGACAACGACTACGACGGCGACTATCTTGTAGACGAAAAGGCAAAGAGCTGTACGCTGCTGCCCAGCGGCGTGGCAAAAGCGGAAAAGTATTTCAACGTTGAAAACCTTATGGACTCGGACAACATCACCCTGCTCCACCATATAAATCAGGCTATACGCGCAAACGGCTATATGAAGCGCGACGTGGACTATGTGGTAAAAGACGGCGAAATTCTGATAGTAGACGAGTTTACGGGACGTATCATGGAGGGCAGACGCTTTAATCAGGGTCTGCATCAGGCCATTGAGGCAAAAGAGGGAGTTAAGGTAAAGCACGAGAGCAAAACGCTCGCGACTATTACCTTCCAGAATTTCTTCCGCCTGTACAAAAAGCTTTCGGGAATGACCGGTACGGGAATTACCGAAGAGGACGAGTTCAGGCAGATATACTCGCTTGATGTTATCATAATCCCCACCAACAAGCCCGTGCAGCGTATAGACAACCATGACAAGGTCTACAAAAACATCCGCGGCAAGCTCAAGAGCGTGTGCGACCAGATCGAGGAATGCCACCGCAAGGGTCAGCCGGTGCTTGTCGGAACAGTCACGATAGAAAAATCCGAACAGCTTTCAAAGCTACTCAAGGCGAGAGGAATAAAGCACGAGGTATTAAACGCGAAAAACCACGAGCGCGAGGCAGAGATCGTCGCGCAGGCGGGAAAGAAAAACGCCGTGACTATCGCCACCAATATGGCGGGACGCGGAACGGATATCAAGCTCGGCGGAAACTCGGAGTTTCTGGCTCTCGCTGAGATGAAAAAACAGGGGTATTCCGAGGAGATAATTCAGGAAGCGACAGGCTTTGCCGAAACCGACAACGAGGAAATAATCGAAGCGCGCAGCAAATTTCAGGAGCTTATCAAAAAGTTCGATAAGGAAATAGCTCCCGAGGCTGACGAGGTAAGAAAGCTCGGCGGCCTGTATATAATCGGCACGGAGCGTCACGAATCCCGACGCATCGACAACCAGCTCCGCGGACGCTCGGGACGACAGGGCGACCCCGGAGAAAGCTGTTTTTATATCTCGCTTGAGGACGACCTTATGAGACTGTTCGGCGGCGACAGAGTCCAGAAGCTTATGGAAACCATGAACTTTGACGAGGATATGCCGATAGAAGCGGGATTTTTGAACCGTGCGATAGAGTCCGCCCAGATGAAGATAGAAGGCAACAACTTTGCCGCGAGAAAATATGTCCTTGACTATGACGACGTTATGTCGCAGATGCGCCAGACTATTTACAGCCAGCGCAAAAAGGTACTCGACGGCGAGGATATCCACGAAAACGTTTTGCAGATGATGCGTCAGGATATTGACGAAAACGTAAAGACCTTCTGCTCGGACAGCGTTGCGGATAACTGGAACTTAGACGGACTGCGCGCGCACTACTACAACTTTTTGCTTATGCAGACCGATCTGAGGTATACCGTAGACGAGCTTAACGAGATATCTCCCAAGGACGTTATTGCGAGCATAACAAAGCGAGGCGAGCTTTTGTACCGCTCAAGAGAGGAAGAGGTAGGAAGCGAGAATATGCGCGAGCTTGAGCGCGTAAGCCTGCTTAAGGTAGTTGACAGACACTGGATGGATCACATCGACGCGATGGACGAGCTGAAAAGCGGAATAGGACTTTCGGCGTACGCGCAGAGAAATCCCGTGGAGGAATACCGCTTCCAGGGTTATAATATGTTCGACGAGATGATAGCTACCATACGAGAGGAAACCGTAAGGCTTGTGCTTACCATGCCCGTAGGACCGAGAATAATGCCCGTGCGCGAGCAGGTAATGAAGCCCGACGCTCCCAACGCGGGCGCCGCAAACCGCGCTCAGAAACGCGCGGCGAAGAAAACGAAAGCGAAGAAATGATTATGCCTTCGGCGATCAAGGAAAACCCTTTTAAAAAAGGGTTTTCCTTGGAACCTTTCCCAAAACTTTTTAATCCGTGCCTTCGGCACGTTTTTTTGTAAATTTTTATACGCAAAACGCGCCCGGAAAATTCCGAGCGCGTCTTTATTTATATTTAACTAATAATCAACAACTATTAACCAAGTCTCTTCTCGATCTTGTCAAGCTCGTCGTAAAGCGCCTGAGGAACGTTTCCGCCCTTGGCCTTGATGTCGTCGTTGTAATATCTGCGCATCTCCGCGATCTCCTTCTTCCAAAGGTCAACATCAACAGAGAGCAGATCCTTAAGCGCGTCGGGCGAAACCTCGTCCTCAATGCCAGTAAGGTTGATATCCTCAGCCTTGGGCAGATAGCCGATAGGAGTTTCAACAGCGTCAACCTTGCCCTCGCAGCGCTTGATGATCCAGTCGAGAACGCGCATATTGTCGCCAAAGCCCGGCCACATAAAGTCGCCGTTTTCGTTCTGTCTGAACCAGTTTACGTTGAAGATCTTAGGAGCCTTGTCGCCGAGCTTTTCGCCCATTTCGAGCCAGTGAGCCCAATAGTCGCCTACGTTATAGCCGATAAATGGCTTCATAGCCATGGGGTCGTGACGCAGAACGCCTACAGCGCCCGTAGCCGCCGCGGTAGTTTCCGAAGAAACCGCCGAGCCCATGTATGTTCCGTGTACCCAGTCAAACGACTGATATACAAGAGGAGTCGTAGAAGCGCGTCTGCCGCCGAAGATCATAGCCGTTACGGGTACGCCGTTCGGGTTGTTGAACTCGGGCGAGAGGCACGGGCAGTTGGTAGCGGGAGCGGTAAAGCGGGAGTTCGGGTGAGCGAGCTTCTGGGGCTTTCCGTCAGCAGCCATAACGGAAACGAATTCCTTTCCGTTTACCTTTTCGCCCTTCCACTCCTGAGCGTTTGTCGGAGGATTCTTGTCGAGAGCTTCCCACCAAGGAGTCATCTCGTCGAGGTTAAGAGCAACGTTTGTAAAGATGGTGTTCTTCTTTGTACACTCGAGAGCGTTGAAGTTGGACTTTTCGTTAGTACCGGGAGCAACGCCGAAGAAGCCGTTCTCGGGGTTAATAGCATAGAGTCTTCCGTCGGGACCCTGCTTCATCCACGCGATATCGTCGCCGACTGTAAATACCTCATAGCCCATATCCTTATAAGCTTTGGGCGGGATGAGCATTGCGAGGTTTGTCTTTCCGCAAGCGGACGGGAACGCGGCGGTAATATACTTTACGTCGCCGTCGGGCTTCTTTACGCCGAGGATAAGCATATGCTCAGCCATCCAGCCCTCTTTCCATCCCTGATAAGAAGCGATACGCAGAGCAAAGCACTTCTTTCCGAGAAGAACGTTTCCGCCGTATGCCGAGTTTATCGACCAGATGGTGTTGTCCTCGGGGAACTGTACTATGTATCTGTTTTCGGGATCTACGTCAGCCTTTGAGTGAAGTCCGCGAACGAAATCATTAGAATCGTCGGGGAGATTTTTGAACGCCTGAGCGCCCATTCTTGTCATGATGTTCATGTTAAGAACAACGTAGATGGAGTCTGTAAGCTCAACTCCGACCTTAGCGATAGGCGAGCCGATAGGACCCATGGAATAAGGGATAACGTACATCGTTCTGCCCTTCATAACTCCGTCGTACATAGGAGTAAGCTTTGCGTACATCTCCTTGGGATCCATCCAGTTGTTTGTAGGACCCGCGTTTTCCTTTGTGCGGGTGCAGATAAAGGTCCTGTCCTCTACGCGCGCAACGTCGTTGGGCTTGGTGCGGTGATAAAGACAGCCGGGGAACTTATCCTGATTGAGCTTGAGCATCTCGCCCGAAGCAAGAGCCTCCTCGGTAAGAGAGTCGAGCTGCTCCTTAGAGCCGTCTATCCAGACAACCTTATCGGGCTTGGTAAGAGCCTGCATCTCTTCTACCCATTTAATTACGTTCTGATTCTGAGTTAGAGCCATAAAGTAAATCTCCTCTTCCTTGTTGTAAATTATAGAGAAAAAACTCTCCACAATTACTATTATACACGAAAATTTTCAACTTGTCAAGTATTAAGTTATGTGATTTGAATTAAAAATCCCCTTTACTTTTAAGCGTATTTGTGTTATAATACTTAATGTGTTGAACAGCGATTCAGCGCCGTGAATAAAAAACCGTTATTCACATATCCGTTCTTTCGGGACAATGTGAACACTTCCTACAAAACAAAGAATGAGGTAACAAAAATGTTAAAACCGTTTTCAGACAAGGTAGCGACCCTTGCGCCTTCAGCAATAAGAGAGATACTCAAATTCACCGCCGACCCCGAGGTGATAAGCTTTGCGGCGGGAAATCCCGCGCCCGAGGCATTCCCTACCGAAACGATAGCGAAGCTCTCCGCGGATATTTTCGCCGAGGAGCCGATAAACGCCCTGCAATATTCCGTGACCGAGGGCTATCCCAAACTCAGACAGTGGCTTGAAGCCGACCTTCGCCAAAAGAATTTATTCAAAGACGGCGATATGGTGGTAGTAACGTCGGGCGCTCAGCAGGCAATAGAAGTCACCGCGAAAATTCTCTGCAACGAGGGCGACGTCATTCTTTGCGAAAACCCCTCGTTTATCGGCTCGCTCAATGCCTTCAGAAGCTACGGCGTAAAGCTTGTGGGAGTCCCCATGGACAAGGACGGAATGCTTCCGAGCGAGCTTGAGGCTCTGTTAAAGGCAAACCCCACCGCGAAATTCATCTATACTATCCCGAATTTCCAGAACCCCACGGGTCAGACCACTACCCTTGCGCGCAGAAAGGATATCCTCGCGCTGGCGAAGAAGTACGGGATCTATGTGCTTGAGGACAACCCCTACGGGGCGCTTCGCTTTGCGGGAGAGGACGTCTCCTGCTACAAGGAGCTTGACGACGGCAAGAATGTCATCTACGCGGGAACATTCTCAAAAGTCCTCGCGCCGGGCATACGCGTGGGTTATCTCTGCGCGGAAAGCGAGCTTGTTTCAAAGGCGGTCGTCGGAATGCAGACCTCTACCGTTCACACAAACATCTGGGCGCAGATGCTTGCGTACAGGTTTGTTACCACGGTCGATTTCAACGAGCACCTCAAGGGCTTGCAGGAAATATACCGCGTAAAATACACAAGAATGAAGGACGCGCTTAAAATCCATCTTCCCGAATTCATCAGCCTTTCCGAGCCTGAGGGCGGACTTTTTATCTGGGCGACTCTCCCCGAAAAATACGACATGAACGCCTTTTGCGTAGAGGCGGTAAAGCGCAAGGTCGCGGTCGTTCCCGGAAACGCCTTTTCCACAGACGAGTCGGAGATATCACACTCGTTCCGCCTGAATTTCTCCACCCCCACCAACGAGCAGATAGACATGGGGTGTGAGATACTTGGAAACGCGGCGAAGGAATTGCTTAAATAAAGCGGTTCGGGCGGGTTAATTTCTGCCTGAAACGCTGTCTTGGCGGTGTTTATTTAAATTTGAAATTTCAAAACCACGAAGTGCAGCTTCGCTGCACTTCGTTAGCCAAGCCGTCACGGCTCCGCGCAAAGCGCTGCGCCGCGCCGACTTGCTTT
>JAFLUG010000063.1 GCA_022508885.1 Oscillospiraceae bacterium
CGCCACCTTGCCAAGGTGGAGGTAGCGAGTTCGAGCCTCGTAATCCGCTCCAGTTTAACAAACTCCCCTTGCTTTGCAAGGGGAGTTTGTTGTTATGATTTGATTTTTTCAACTATAAACCCAGCAGCCTTTTCGCGTTCTCCGAAAAGATGTTCCTGCGCTCGGCGTCAGTGTAGAGGGGATTGAGCAAAAGCTCTCCGATGTACATGGCGGGTGAGCAGATGGGAAAATCCGAGCCGAACAGAAAACGCTCCGAGCCGCACAGGTCAATTCCGTGCCGCAGAACCCCGTGGCGGAAAAGTCCCGTGCCGGAAAGGTCGAGATAGTAATTCTCGCTCATTTTCATGCGCTCAAAATGCCGAACAGGATTTTCCCCGTCGCCGGGATGAGCCGCGACAAATACGACCTTCGGGTGCTTTTTTACCATTTCGTCGATCTGGTCGTTGTCGATAGTGTGGAAGTTTACGACCATATTGTACATCTCGGCTACGTCGAGGATCTCGTCAAACTCCTTGCAGGAATAGTCCGACCATTCGCACATATACGGCACCAATTCTCCGATAAGCTTTACGCCGCGCTTGCTCATCTTTTCTATTTCCTCGCAGCTTTCGCGGATATACTTCGGATGAACGTGAAAGCCGGGCGTGTAAAAACCATTGTATAGCTCAGCAAGCTCAAGCGCGGTCTGATTTGAAAGCGCGATTTTTTCCCACAGCGAAGTCCCCTCGGGAAACTCCCTCAGTAGGCTCAGCGCCGAGCCGCAGATGTGTGTTATTCCCAAGCTTTTCAAATATTCGGGAGTATTTTCCGCCGACATACCGCAGAATTCCGTGTGGCGGCAGATGTTCTCGCTTGAAACCTTAAACGGGTGGGTGTGGAAATCTATTATCTCAAGATCCATTTTGTTCTCCTTATTTCACTTGGCTTTCCTGTTTTTAGTGAGGTCTTTGCCGTTTGATTTGCACAGTTCTTTGAGAACACAAGCCCCGCACTTCGGCGCTCTCGCCGAGCACACCTCTCTGCCGTACCAAACGAGACGGTGACAGAAAGTAGCCCCCTCGTCGGGCGGGATTATCGCGCGAAGCTGTTTTTCAACCGAAACTGCGTCCGTTCCCTTTGCAAGCCCCAGCCTGTTTGTAAGTCTGATAACGTGCGTGTCGCAGACAACGGCGGGCTTTCCGTACAGGTCGCCGACAATGAGATTTGCGGTTTTTCTGCCCACTCCCGAAAGCTTTACAAGCTCGTCTATGCTGTCCGGCACGGTCGAGCCGTAAATATCCCGAAGTTGCCTGCACATCTCCACAATGTCCTTCGCCTTGGTGTGAAACAGTCCGCAGGACTTTATGTATTCTTCCACCTCGGATATCTCCGCCTCGGCAAACGCCTCGATGCTGGGGAATCTCTCAAAAAGCGCAGGCGTGACCAAATTAACGCGCTTGTCGGTGCATTGAGCGGACAAGCGCGTAGCTATAAGTAATTCATGCGGTTTTTTGTAAACAAGCGCGCATTTTGCCTCGGGGTATTTTTCCTTCAGCCGCGAGATGATTTCCGCGGCAAGCTGCTTTTTAGTAGCCATCAGTCATCTTCTTCCTCAAATATCCTCATAACTCGTATCTTAAGAATATTTCTGTCCTCAACCTGCAAAACAATAAGTTTTACGCCCTCATACTCGACCGACGGCGGCACAAGGTCAACTCCCTCGGGGATATACCCGAGCTTGTCGGTCACAAAGCCCGCGACAGTCTCATACTCGTGGTCTTCGGGAAGCTCCACGTCAAACAGTCCGAAAACCTCTTCGGGGTCGGCTTCTCCGGCTACCTCGTAGGTGTTGTCATCTATGCGGGTTATCTCGGTCTTTTCGTCGTCGTATTCGTCCTGAATATTGCCCATTACGGCTTCGATAATATCCTCAAGCGTGACAATTCCCGCTGTTCCTCCGTATTCGTCAACCACGACCGCCATTCCCGTTTTCAGCTTGTTCATGGTCTTGAATATCTCAGAGCATGGGCAGGCTTCGGGAATAAAGCTTACGTCGCGCAGAAAGTCCTCTATCTTAAAGTCGGACAAGTCCTGTTTTCCGATAAGACACAGCAGGTCTTTTACAATAATTATCCCGACGATCTTATCCGCTGTTTCGTCGTAGGCAGGTATTCTTGAAAAGCCTAAATCGAGCGCGGTGTAAATCAGGTCGTCGAGGGTTATGCGGTTTACGTCCACTCCGACAATGGCCGTCCTGTGGGTCATAACGTCCGCCGCGGTAAGTCCCGCAAACTCGAAGATGTTGTTTATCATCTGCGCGGAGTCTTCTTCTATTCCGCCCTCTTCTTCGTCCTTTGCCAGAGCGTCCACAAGGTCCATGACCTCGTCTTCAGTAACATCGGCATAGTTTGCCCCGAGCGCTCGTTTCAAAAGCGCCGAAAGTCCTTTTTCAAGCCATATCAGCGGCGCCAATAAGACCCTCGCCGTTTTGTGAGAGTTTTGTTGATTGTCCGTACTTCGACCGTCTGAGTCCATAAACTATTCGGAAAAACGGAACTGCCGTCTTTCCATATCTCCTTTCAATTTAATGCTTATTATGAATTTAAAAACAGCCTTTTGCCGTTTTCGTTTGCGATCTCTATCATCTCTTGCGCCGAAACACCCTTTATCTCCGCCATTTTCGCGGCGGTGAATTCTATCATCGAGCTGTCCGAGCGTTTTCCTCTGTGCGGCTCGGGCGCCATATACGGGCAGTCAGTTTCAAGCAGCAGCCTGTCAAGCGGCACAGCCTCGCACGCGGCGACAGTCTTTTTAGCGTTTTTAAACGTAAGCACACCCGTAAAGCCGACGTACATTCCGAGCTTTACGACCTCAGCCGCTGTTTCGGCGGAATAGGAAAAGCAGTGCATAACGCCGCGCGGCTTGTATTCGCGCAGAATCTCCAGCGTCTCGGCACACGCGTCGCGCGAGTGGATAATTACAGGCACATCAAGCCGCTTAGCCATTTCAAGCTGTGTTATGAAGACCTTTCGCTGAACATCCTTTGACGGACTGTCCTCATAGTGATAGTCCAGACCTATCTCACCGAGAGCCACCGCCTTCGGTGATTTCAGCAGAGCTTCTATCCGCTCTTCCCAATCGCCCGGAAGCTTATCCGCGTCCTCGGGGTGAATGCCCGCCGAGGCATATATCCAGTCATAACGCTTTGCAAGCGCTATCTCCTCCTCGGACGACTGTAAATTACAGCCGACGGCGATAACACGCTCGACGTTCTTTTTCGGAAGCTCATTCAGAACCTGTTCCAGCTCATCGCCGAAATCCCTCACCAGATAGTGCGCGTGAGTATCGAAAATTCCCACAGACTGTCGATAACCCCCCATCTGCTTTGTCAGCGGCCTGATCGGCAGCCACAAAGGCTGGCCGACAAGCCGCTTTCGCGCATCTGGGGGCTTCTCGACAGCCTGAATGTAGTTTACAAGCCGTATTACTGTTAAAATCCTGTCCACTCATAATCGGGACAGCGCTCGCCCGTACTCAGGAAATGAGTCGATATCTTCTTTACGTCGTCCAGAGAATCTGCTTTTACGGAATATTTTTCGCCGTTATCGCGGTTTTCATAACGAAACTCGCCGCTGTTGCCGCTGAGCTCCGCATCAAGACCGATAGAATCCGCGAAACAGCTTACCGCGCTGAACTCACTTGTCATGCCGAAGATCTTCTCAAGCTCTCCTGCGTTTCTTGCCGCGGCAACTCTTCCGTCGCCGAATGTAATTCTCGCTCCTACACAAAACATGATTTACAAACCTCTTTCTTTTTTTGTCAGCTGAAGTACGCCTGCGTCACCAGCTGTTTTGTTTCATAGCTTTCAAGCGGAAGCTGTCCGCGTCCGCCGAAAAGTCTTTCCGTGTCGTTAAACGCGCTCAAAAAAGAGCGCTCGAGCAGAGTTTTCTTGGAAATACCGCCCGTATTTTCGATGTTTACACAGTCGAAAAACATCAGTATGCGCGTTGCGGTCTCGTCGGGCTGCCAGAACTCCTCGGAGTTCTCCTCGGCCGCGGAGCTTCCGTACATCTGCCTTAGCTGCGAAAGCAGCTCCTCGGCGTACATTTTAGCCCCCACACTCGGAATGTTTCCGGAAATAACCTCTCCCTGTTTTACGAACATCGCGCGCAGAATGTGGCTTACGCCTTTGGTCATAAGCTCCTGAGGGGCTTTCGCGGCTTCGGCGTCGATTTTTTCAATCTCTTTCTCCCCTGAGTTTTCCTTTTGGGTGAGATTGTTGTCAGAGTTTTGCTTCTGCGCGGATTTTTTCGTATAAGCCGGAGCAAACGCCGCTTCGGATTTTACAAAGCTGTCGGTATGCTCCGCCGCGAGCGTAGAGCTTTTCATCTCGGTCCTGCGCTCTACCGATTTTGTCAGTGTAGTCTGATTTACGGACGATATGTCCGCCATTCTTGAAATATCCATACTTCATATCCCCCTTCCTTGGGTTGATTCAATGCTTAAGTCGAAATTATCTTATCGTGCTTCCGTTCGGGACATCCTTATCCAGAAACAGGACTCTTACGTCGTCCTCGCCCGCGTCGGCCGCAAGTATCATTCCCTCCGAAAGCTCTCCGCAGAGCTTTGCGGGAGAGAGATTTGCCACAAAAACGATTTTCTTTCCTATTAAGTCCTCGGGCTTGTACCATTTTGCTATTCCCGAAACTATCTGCCTGCCGTGTCTGCCATCATCGACCGTAAGCTTAAGCAGCTTCTTTGCCTTCGGTATCTTCTCACACGCGGTTATCTCGCCGCTGCGGAGTTTTATTTCGGCAAATTGGTCGATGCTTATGATGTTCGCCTTGTCTAAGTCTTCGTCCTCGCGAATCGTCTTTTCGGGAACTAAGAGAGCGTTAAGCTCGTCTATTTCCTTTTCGATGTCTATCCTCGGGAAAAGCACTTCTCCCTTTCTGACGGTAACGTCCGCGGGGAGTACCCCGAACGTACCGAGCTTTTCGTATACGACCTCTTCGGGCTTTGCGCCTATCTGCGAGTGGACCTCGGGCATCGTCTCCGGCATAAACGGCAGAAGCAGCGCCGAACATATCCTTATCGTTTCAAGCAGATTGTACAGAACGCTCGCCAGACGGGCTTTTCTGCTTTCGTCCTTTCCGAGCTTCCACGGCTCGGTCTCGTCGATATACTTGTTCGCCCTTGAAACTACTTTGAATATCTCCTCAAGCGCGCCCGACAGCCTTGCTTCTTCTATCATCGGCGAGACCTTTTCGCAAAGCGCCGACGCCATTGTAATAAGCTCGTTGTCGACAGGTTCAGCCTCACGCTCTGTTGGGAGAGTTCCGCCGAAATATTTGTCCGCCATAGCGACCGTTCTCGAAACAAGGTTGCCCAGATCGTTCGCGAGATCGGAATTTATGCGGTTTATCATTATCTCGTTTGAAAAGTTGCTGTCAGAGCCGTAGGGCATATCGCGCATTATCTGATAGCGCACCGCGTCCGCACCGTAGCGCTCAGCAAGGATAAACGGGTCTATCACGTTTCCGACGGACTTTGACATCTTCTGCCCGTTAAAGTTTATCCAGCCGTGTCCGTACAGCTTTTTCGGAAGCGGCAGATCGAGCATCATCAGAATGATTATCCATACGATGGAATGAAAGCGCACGATCTCTTTTGCGGTCATATGCATATCCGCCGGCCAGAATTTCTCGAAATCGTTATACGCGTCGTTATCGTAGCCGAGGGCGCTGATATAGTTCGCCAGCGCGTCCACCCAGACGTAAACGACGTGCTTTTCGTCAAACGTCACGGGAATTCCCCATGTAAACGATGTTCTCGAAACGCACAAATCTTCAAGTCCCGGCTTTATGAAATTGTTTACCATTTCGTTCACGCGGGATCTCGGCGTGAGATAATCCGTCTCGGTAAGGAACTTTTCTATCTTGTCGGCAAACTCGGAGACCTTAAGGAAATACGCCTCCTCGTGCGCGTCGATGACGGGTCTGTGACAGTCGGGACAACAGCCGTTTTCGTCGAGCTGGCTGTCCGTCCAGAAGCTCTCGCAGGGCGTGCAGTATTTTCCCGTATACTTTCCCTTGTAGATATATCCCTTGTCATACAGCTTTCTGAAAATGCTCTGTACTGTTTTTATGTGATAGTCGTCGGTGGTGCGGACAAAGCGGTCGTTGCTTATTCCCATCACCTTCCACAGGCGCTTGAAGTTATCAACGATAGGGTCAACGTACTCCTTCGGGGTTATCCCGAGGTCCTTTGCCTTTTGCTCTATCTTCATTCCGTGCTCGTCCGTACCCGTAAGAAACAGCACGTCATATCCCTGCATACGCTTGAACCTCGCCACCGTATCGCACGCGACCGTCGTATAGCAGTGTCCGATATGCGGATTTCCCGAGGGATAGTAGATAGGGGTGGTTATATAAAAAGTTTTCCTGTCCATTAAGTTATTACCTTCCGAATTTATTCGCTATTACGCATTCTTTATATATATTATAGTACTTTTTTGCTTTTTTTTCAAGGGCGGAGAGACAAATCAAGAAAATTTTACATTTTTCATAAAAAACACTTGATTTTTTTGAACATTTTTAGTACAATATATTTAGGCGCAAAAAAACAGTGGTTTAAACTGTGCAATTTGCTTATTGCATATTGCACAAAAGACTCTCTCTTGCGCGGGGTATAAGAAGTATATAATTTTATGAAAGAGGTAAAAGAAATGTCAAACAGACTTTTCCAGGGCATCGTTCATCAGATGAAGGACGCGGTAAACAGAGTTGTCGGTGTTATTGACGAAAACGGGACCATTATCGCCTGCAGTGATTTGGGGAAGGTCGGAAACAACGGAAACGACCTGTTTGCGATAGAGCTTTCCGATTCTCACGAGGTGTTTATCCGCGAAGGCTTTACCTATAAACCCTTCGGTATGCATGTAAAGCCCGACTACGCCGTATTTGTCGAGGGGACCGACGAGTACGCTTCGAGATACGCGAATGTCATCGCCGTTTCTCTGTCCAACATAAAGCAGTATTATGACGAAAAATATGACAGAAACAACTTCGTCAAGAACATAATTCTCGACAACGTTCTGCCGGGCGACATCAGCGTAAAGGCGAGAGAGCTTCACTTCAACGGAGATATCGGCAGAGTGGTTTTCCTTATCAGCGTTATCTCGTCCAACGACGTTTCCGCCTGCGACGTTATCCAGAACCTCTTCCCGGACAAGAACAAGGACTTTGTCTTTAACATAACAGAAAACGACATCGTGCTTGTAAAGGAAGTAAAAAACAACATCGACGTAAAGGATCTCGAAAAGCTCGCGAGAAGCATTTCGGACACGCTTTCGGGAGAGTTCTTTACAAAGGTGAATATCGGCATAGGCACGCCTATTGTCGGAATAAAGGAGCTTGCGCGCTCGTTCAAGGAGGCGCAGACGGCGCTTGAAGTCGGAAAAGTATTTGATACGGACAAAAACATCGTTTCGTATGACAATCTCGGCATTGCGAGACTTATCTACCACCTTCCGACGACGCTGTGCGATACGTTCTTAAAGGAAGTGTTCAAGAAGAACTCGATAGAGTCTCTCGACCACGAAACGCTGTTTACTATCCAGAAGTTCTTTGAAAACAGCCTCAACGTTTCCGAGACCTCGAGAAAGCTGTTTGTACACAGAAACACGCTGGTTTACCGTCTTGACAAGATAAAGAAGCTTACGGGACTTGACCTGCGCGAGTTTGACCACGCTATCATATTCAAGATAGCGCTTATGGTAAAGAAGTATCTCGCGGCTAATCCCACCAAGTTCTGATATCCGTTTTACATAGGCGTATGTTTTTGGCTTATGTAAACGTGCTTTCAGAGATACACGTTTATAATTCACAGCGTTATAATTAAGGGGAATATAAATGGTAGAAATGAAAAACGTCAACGTGCGCTATTCAAGCGGAGTTGACGCGCTGATAGATATAAATCTGCGTATAAACGACGGAGAGTTTGTGTTTATCGTCGGGGAAAACGGCGCGGGCAAATCCACGCTTATGAAGCTTATGATGAGAGAGATCGTACCGAGCTCGGGCAGAGTTTTCGTAAACGGCTATAATCTTTCAAAGCTTAAAGGAAACAAGATAGCGAAATTCCGCCGTTCTATCGGAGTGGTTTTTCAGGAGTTCAGGCTTATACAGGATTTTACGGTATACGAAAACGTGGCGTATGTACTGAGGATAGCCGACCAGTCGGGCAGATATATCCGCCAGCGCGTGCCGTATGTTCTTAATCTTGTAGAGCTTAACACCAAAGCAAAAAACAGGACAAGAGAGCTTTCGGGAGGCGAGCAGCAGCGCGTCGCGATTGCGCGTGCGCTTGCAAACGACCCGGGGCTTCTTATCGTTGACGAGCCGACGGGAAATCTCGACCCGCGTCATTCGCTCGAGCTTGTCGGGCTGCTTAAGGAAATAAACCGCTGCGGTACTACCGTTGTCATGATAACCCACGAGCACGAACTTGTACAATATTTCGGCGGAAGGATAATAAACATCGACAAGGGCGCGATAACGTTTGACAGGGTAATCGGAGGCAGCGATGAGGACGAGTAATTTCAATTACCTTGTAAAAAAGGGAATAAGCTCGGTTTGGAAAAACTTTGTAATGTCGTTTGCGAGCTTTTGTATTCTTCTCGTAAGTCTGCTTCAGGTAAGCGTGACGGTATTGTTTATGATAAACATAAACATCGTAATGAAGAACATCGAAAACACAAACGAAATCACTATCTATATCGAAAAGGGCGCGACAAAGGAGCAGACCGACCATATCCGCGACGTGCTTGAAAAGGACGAAAATCTTACGGATATCGTTTACCAATCCGCAGAGGAGGCTCTCGAAGCTTTCAAGGAAAGTATGGGAGAGGCGGCGGAGCTGGTTAATTATCTCGAGGAAAATCCCATGCCCGAGACATTTCTTGTGAGAGTAAACGACCTTACCAAGATAAAGTACTCGGTCGACGTTATCTCAAGCATCGACGGCGTAGAGCAGGTAAAGGCCCCGTATGATTTCGCCGCGGCTCTTATAAACATCAGAAACACGTTTTCGATCATAATAATAGCCATGCTTGCGACGCTTGTGGCGGTAAGTATCGTTATTGTATCTAACACGATAAGAACAAGCGTTTTCGCGCGCCGTGAGGAAATTTCCATTATGAAATATGTAGGTGCCACAAACGGCTTTATAAAGCTCCCGTTTTTTGTCGAGGGTATGTTTATCGGCATTCTCGCGGGCGGGGCGGCGTTCGGACTGACGTGGTTCATCTACAACTCCGTGTTCAGTCTTTTCAGCGCGGAGAACTTTTCGCTGTGGGAGATGTTCGGATTTTTCAACCTTATTCCGTTTGACGACATTCTGTGGATAGTTCTCGCGGTAAACTGCCTGGCGGGTGCGCTCCTGGGCGCGGTCGGAACTACCGTAAGCATGGGCAAATATCTTAAAGTATAGAAGTTAGAGGTTAGAATTGCTCGGTATACATCAATGATCGGAGCATAAACCTTCAGGCTCGACTTCTAATTTCTTAATCTCCGATCTCTAATTTCTAACTTCTAAAAGGTGAGGACATTCTTGTGAACAAAAAAATATCATTGGGCGTGGCAATAAGCCTTGTCGCGATAGGCTGCGCCATTACGTTCGTACTGACGTGGACCGTGTCGCTTAATATCTACAATTCCAAAATAAGCAGCGTCGACAAATACGACGACGTATACGACAAAATATTGCAGATGGACGCGGTCGTAAGAAACAACTACATCGGCACGCCCGACGACGACGCCATACAAAACGGCATATTAAACGGCTATGTGGGCGGACTCGGAGATGAAAACGCGGCGTATATGCAGCCAAACGCGTTTTATCAAAAACAGCAGATAGAAAGCGGCGTTGTGACCGGCGCAGGTTTTGACGCGTATGAGGACGGCTCGGGGTATCTTGTGGTCTCGGCTGTATATCTTAACAGCTCGGCTGACAATAACGGCATGCGCCCGGGAGATATAATAACCGAGATCGACGGAAGAAGCGTTATGCTTATGGAAAGCGGGACGGCTCTTGAGAGACTTTCGGGCGAGATAGGCACGCAGATGACCGTGAAATATCTGCGCGAAGGTGATATCTATACGGCAAATCTTATACGCCAGCAGATAGAAATAGAGTCCGTGACAGAAGAAATGCTCGACAGAAAGGTCGGGTATATCCGCATTACGTCCTTTAATCAGAAAACTGCCGAGCAGTTTTCACGCGCGTTCAACACCGTGCTTTCAAATAACGCCACGGCTCTAATAATCGACGTAAGACAGAACAGCGGCGGGGTTTATTCGGCTGTAAAGCCAATGGTAAACAGGATAATCCCTGCGGCGACGGTGGCTTCGGCAGAATATAAAAACGGCACGGTAAGGCCGCTTATAGAAACCGATTCCGAACAGCAGCTCGATATTCCGATCGCGGTGCTTATAGACTCCAAAACGGCGGCGGCGGCGGAGCTTTTCGCGGTCGCGCTTAAGGACGGCGGCTCGGCTGTGCTTGTCGGAACGCAGACCGCAGGAAAGGCGGTCATACTTACTACCTACGAGTTTCCCGACGGAACGGCGCTTACTGTCCCGACGGCGACAATTGTCCCGTCAAGATCCGAGCCGTATAACGGAGTTGGCTTAAAGCCAGATTACGCGGTAGAACTTGCCGCGGGCACGTCGGTGGATTACCTTGAGCATGACGCGGACACACAGCTGATAAAAGCTATCGAGGTCCTGGTATACGACCCCGCCGAACCGGAATAAGATCAAATGACAGTTTCCGCGCTCTGCGCGCTTGATAACACTTTCAACAACAGGAGGAAAATTATGAACAAACCCATTACCATACTTACCAGAAAGGGAGAAGAAAAGCTTAAGGCAGAGCTTAACGAGCTTCGCTCGGTACGCCGCCGCGAGGTTGCGGAAAAGATAAAGGTAGCTCTCTCTTTCGGTGACTTGTCCGAAAACAGCGAGTATGACGAAGCCAAAAACGAACAGGGAATAATCGAGTCGAGAATCGCGGAGATAGAGGCTATTCTCGCCCACGCGCAGGTTATCGACGACGAGGATATTTCCACCGAAAAAGTTGGAATAGGCACGACGGTCAAGATACTTGACGTTGAAATGGACGAGGAAATGGAGTTTAAGATAGTCGGCACCAAAGAGGCGGATATAAACAACGGAAAGATGTCCGATGAAAGTCCTATCGGCGCGGCTATCATGGGAAAAAAGGTCGGCGAAGAGGTCGATGTTGAGACTCCGACGGGAATAATCAAATTTAAGGTACTTGAAATAAGCAAAGAAGACGACTGACTCAGACTGCCGATAATCTCCCATCTGCTTTGTCAGCGGCTCGGTCGGCAGCCACAAAGGCTGGCCGACAAGCCGCTTTCGCGCATATGAGGGATTCTCAGCAGTCTGAGAGCGATTTTTATAGGCTGGAGGATAATATCAAATGACGGAAAATAATGAAGAGATAGTTGAAATAACACAGGAGGAGCTTGACGAACAGCACAGAGTAAGGCTTGAAAAGCTCGCGGCGCTTAAAGAAGCGGGCAAGGACCCGTATACCGTCACGCAGTTTCCTGTTGACATTCATAACAGCGAGATAAGAGAGCGTTTTGAGGAGCTTGAAAACAAAGATGTTGTCATCGCCGGCAGAATGATGACCCGCAGGAATATGGGCAAGGCGAGCTTTATCGACGTAAGGGACAGTTCCGACAGAATGCAGGTCTATGTAAGGATAGACAATGTCGGAGAGGAAAGATTTGCCGAATTTAAAAAGTGGGACTTAGGCGATATCGTAGGCGTAAAGGGCTATGTTTTCAAGACCAAGACGGGCGAGATCTCCGTTCACGCAAACGAGATAGAGCTTTTATCAAAGTCGCTTCTTCCCATGCCCGAAAAGTGGCACGGATTAAAGGACAAGGAAGAGCGCTATCGCAAGCGCTATCTTGACCTTATCGCAAATCCCGAGGTAAAGGACGTTTTCGTAAAGCGCTCGAAGATACTTTCCGAAATAAGAAAATTTCTCGACGGACACGGATATGTCGAGGTCGATACTCCCGTGCTTCTGCCGATCGAGATAGGCGCGTCGGCGCGCCCGTTCAAGACCCACCACAACGCGCTCGACATTGATATGTACCTGAGGATCGAGACCGAGCTGTACTTAAAGCGCCTTATCGTCGGCGGCTTTGATAAGGTCTACGAGGTGGGAAGAATTTTCAGGAACGAGGGTATGGACTCCACCCACAATCCCGAGTTTACCTCGATAGAAATGTATCAGGCGTATATCGACTATTTCGAGATGATGGACCTTATCGAGGAGCTTTACCGAACGGTAACTCTCAACGTCTGCGGAACGGACACTGTAGAGTATCAGGGAAAGCAGATAGCGGTGGGAAAGCCGTGGGAGCGCCTTACAATGATAGACGCCGTGAAAAAGTACGCAGGCGTTGATTATCGCGAATGGGAAACCGACGAGCAGGCGAGGGCGTGCGCGAAGGAAAAGGGCGTTGAGGACGGAGTAAACGCAAATTCCACAAAGGGCGATGTTCTTATCGCGTTTTTCGAGAGCTTTGTCGAGGACAAGCTGATACAGCCGACTGTTATTTACGATTATCCCGTGGAAAATTCTCCGCTGGCCAAGAGAAAGAACGACGATCCCGCGTTTACTCAGCGCTTTGAGTATTTCATAAACGGAACGGAATTTGGAAACGCGTTTTCCGAGCTTAACGACCCGCTCGACCAGAAGGAGCGTTTTGTAAAGCAGGTCGCGGCAAAGCGCGCTCAGGGAGGAAACGACGCGCAGGTAGACGACGATTTTATCACCGCGCTCGAGTACGGACTGCCCCCCACGGGCGGACTCGGTTTCGGGTTTGACAGACTTGTAATGCTGCTGACAAACTCGGCGAGCATTAGAGACGTTCTGCTGTTCCCGACAATGAGGCCTATTTAAATTTGAAATTTCAAAACCGCACACCGCGCCGTCGGCGCGCTGTGCTATCCAATAGCCGCGGCAGAGCTTCGCTCCACCGCGGCTATTGATTTTTGAAATTTCGTGCTCGGATATAACGCTGTTTTGGCGGGTTTTATCCGCTAAGACAACGTAATCTCGAAGAGCGAATTTCAAAAAGCAAGAAATTTTTTCACAAGAAAAAATTTCTTGCGGTTCTGA
>JAFLUG010000064.1 GCA_022508885.1 Oscillospiraceae bacterium
TACAAAAAGTCTTTGGAAAAGGGGTGTGGGGAAAAACCTTTCTTCAGAAAGGTTTTTCCCCACTGATCAAATTATATTTAAGATGACAACTGCCTTGCGAATTTGCAAGGCAGTTATTTTATCTCATTTTTGAATGTGTTTCTGTGTTAAATCAGAATTTATTATTAGAACATTCCGCCGTTATATTTCTTTTGAACCTTTACCAGAATTATAATGGAAACGATAAGTCCTGCGGTCAAAACAAACAACGAGGTTGCCATGATCAAACTTCCTTCGCCTAACAAGGCGATAATACCGCTGATGAGGAGTGTTGCAAATATTGCAAACATTCCTTTTGAAAAAGCCTTGCCGTATTCCTGCCGTTCGGAATCCTTAACGTTTGATTGGTGGTAGTCATGTATCAGCTTTGTGTTTCCCTTATAAGTTGCAATGCCAAAAGCAAGAAACAAAACCGCTGCCGCGAACATTATAATTGAATAAACAATCATCTCTGTCACCTCCGCAAATTCCGGTTTAAACTATGATAATTACATTTTTTCTGAGGGAAACCTTTCTGTAGAAAGTCAGCGTTTTGCGCGTAGCGCATAATGCGCCCTCAGACTCCCTTTCAAAGACTTTTTGTATGCTTTACTTCCTTTTCCTGAACAGCGGCTCTGAGCGCCTGCCCTTTGCCTTGGCCTCTTCTTTGGCTCTTTCCTGTTCCTCAAGCGCCTTTCGCCTCGATTCAACGATCTTATCGAGCTTGGATTTGCTCTTTTGAGCCATATCCAAAAGCATAAGCCTGTTGTTGAAGGACGGCTTGTCTAAAACCACATCGAAAAGCGCGTTCATAAGCTGCTCCGCCTCCGCGTCGTCCTTTACAAGACGGCGCTCGATAAGCTCGCGTTTGTCTATGGCAAGCTGACTTATCTCATAGCATTCGCCGTTGGTGATTATCTCGTTGAGTGCCTCGAGACTTGCGCGCAGCTTTACGGTCATATCGGTCTCGGTATCTATCTTCCGCGCTCTGCTGTCGGCGATCTCACACTGCAAAAGGCTCCTGAGATCCGTATGACCAAGCTCGCGGATAAGCGCCTTAAGTCCCTTTCTGTCCTCGGGAATGGGATAGTCGTGGTGATAAATAAGCCAGCTTATCTGCTCGGACATATCCTTTGAAAACTCCAGACGCCGCATTATCCCCTCAGCCAACAGCCGCCCGCGCTCGCCGTGGCCCTTGAAATGACCCGCGCCCTTTGCGTCAAAAGCCATACAGTCGGGCTTTCCGAGGTCGTGAAACAGCATAGTAAAGCGAATTATCGGATCCGGAAGCGCATATCCGACCGATTTGGAAATATGCGTCCATACGTCAAAATCGTGATGCCGCGAGCATTGCTGAAATCCTATGCACGGTTCTATTTCGGGAATAACGTATTTCAGGATAGACGCGTTATTTTCGAGCGCCCTTGCCGCGAATTTCCCCATGATGATGCGCTGAAGCTCCTCACGCACAGCGCTTTTCTCGGCGTATTCAAAGCATGAGGAGTTTGCCTGCATACATTCACGCGTCTTCGTTTCTATCTCATACTCGTCCTCGGCGCAGTAGCGAATCGCCTCAAGCAGCCGCGACGGCTGTATCGTAAAGCTTTTGGACATATCATAAATGACTTCGGAGGTCGTTTCTTTTCCGACCTTTACGTTTATCGTAACGTTTTCGCCGATAGCGACGACCTGCTTTACCTCGCCCGAAAGAGCGCTTTTGGCGTTATACGGGTCGATAAGTCCGGTTTTCGGAGAATACGCCATGGCGTTCATTGTAAAGCCTCTGCGGGCGAGATCGGTCTCGAGATCCTCGGCGTACATAACACGGTTTCCGACAACCTCTCTGCGATACGGCGAAATTTGAATTACCATTCCGAGGATAGTGACTAATATCTCCCCGCGCGCCGCGCCTTCCTCGGATATCCTGTAATCCCTGAAGGTAAACAGGATATCATTTATCTTAGCGTTTGTAACAACGTCAAAATCCTGAGGCGAGTTTCCGATAAAAAGCTCTCTGAGACATTCCCCGACAACATATGCCTCAAAGCCCACATTTTCGAGCCTGTCCAACACTTCAATTACCTGATCGGGCAGAATTATCAACGAAACTCACCTCCTAAAATCAATAAATTTCTATTTTAATTATACTACATTCTGCACATATATTCAATAGGAAATTGTGAAAATTTGAAAAAACCAACAAAAACGCTTGCATTTTGTGAAAGAATATTGTATAATATTATTAAATGGTGCCGAGAAATCAATCGGACACCGCAATTATTCATTCTTCGGGAGGTTCATTATGAAAACATTTTCGGCTGACGCTATAAGAAACGTGGTTCTTGCGGGTCACGGGGGAAGCGGAAAGACTGCGCTTGCGGAGGCAATGCTCTATAAGTGCGGGTTGACGGACAGGATAGGCACTATCGCCGACGGAAACACCGTCTGCGATTTTGACGCTGAGGAAATAAAGCGCAAGATATCCATAAACGCCGCTGCCGCTAATATGGTCTGGAAGGACAGAAAGATAAACGTCATCGACGCTCCCGGACAGTTTGATTTTGTCGGCGGAATGTATGAGGGCGTGCGCGCGGCGGAAAGCGTTATAATCTGCGTAAACGGAAAGGACGGCGTCTGCGCCGGCACACAAAAGGCATATAAGCTCGCGCTTAAGCAAAACAAGGCTTGTATGCTGGCGGTTACATGCATGGAGGTTGAAAACAGCGACTTTTACCGTGTTTTCACGCAGATGAAGACCGAGTTTGGTCCTACTGTCTGCCCGATCGTTGTGCCTTACGATAAAAACGGCCCCGTAGAGGCTTACATAAACCTGCTTACGATGAAAGCATACAAATATGATAAAAAGGGCGTTCCCACCGAGGTCGAGATGCCCGCGTCTGAAAACCGCATAGCGGGACTTCGCGCGGCAATGGCGGAGGCTGTAGCCGAGACCAATGAGGAATTCATGGACAAGTTTTTCAACGAGGAGGAATTCACTCAGGATGAGCTTGTAAAGGGAATACACGACGGCGTTGCAAACGGAACTATAACGCCCGTTGTGTGCTGCGCAAACGACACGCTTTCGGGAGTCGATATGCTCCTTGACGCTGTTGCGGCAATGCTTCCCTCTCCGAATGAAAGAAAGCTCGAAAAGATCGACGGAAAGCCGGTTGATTACGACGAGACAAAGCCGTTTAAGGGAGTTATCTTCAAGACCGTAGCTGACCCGTTTGTCGGAAAGATCAGCTATGTAAAGGTAGTGCAGGGCAAGCTCACCTCAAAAACGGTTCCCGTTTCCACAAGCGGCGCGGAGCTCCGTTTCGGAAAGCTTATGACGGTTGTCGGAAAAAATCAGGAGGAGGCTTCCGAAATAAACGCGGGCGATATCTGCGCGCTTACCAAAATCGAGGCAAACACGGGAGACACGCTGTGCGACCCTTCCGATCTCAAGGCTCTTGAAACAATGGAATTTCCGAACGCGTGCTATTTCCGCGCGGTAAAAATTGCCGCTAACGGCGACGAGAGCAAGCTCGGCTCGGCTATACGCCGCCTGCTTGAGGAGGACAGAACTCTCGAGTATATCCACAATCACGAAACGCACGAGCGTATTATCGGCGGTCTTGGAGAACAGCACCTTGATGTTGCTGTTGCAAAGCTCAAGAGCAAATTCGGCATTGACGTCGTACTGTCTGAGCCGAAGGTAGCTTATCGCGAGGCTATCCGCAAAAAAGTGCTTATCGAAGCCAAGCACAAAAAGCAGTCGGGCGGTCACGGTCAGTACGGTCATGTTAAGATCGAGTTTGAGCCGTATGACGGCGAGGAAATGAAGTTTGAGGAAAAGATCTTCGGCGGCTCTGTTCCGAAGAATTTCTTCCCCGCGATAGAAAAGGGCTTGCAGGAATCCTGCGAAAAAGGCTCTATCGGCGGATATCCCGTAGTAAGGCTCAAAGCTACGCTTATTGACGGAAGCTATCACCCCGTGGACAGCTCCGAGCTTGCGTTCAAGACCGCGGCTTCAATGGCGTTTAAGAGCTGTATGGAGCAGGCAGACCCGTATCTGCTCGAGCCGCTCAGCAGCTATAAGATACTCGTTCCCGATGACAAGCAGGGCGATATTATAAGCGTACTGTCCAAGCGCAGAGGCTCGGTTCTCGGAATGAACAGCGTAGGCGACGGAATGACCGAGCTTAACGCCGAAGCTCCTGACGCGGAAATGACCGACTTCGCGCTGGTTCTGAGGCAGATAACTCAGGGTCTCGGCGAGTTCACCTCTGAGTTCTCGCGCTATGATATGCTGCCCGCGGGAACAGAGATAAAGAAATAATTTAAAAGTAAGATTTGGGGGAAAACCTTTCTGAAGAAAGGTTTTCCCCCAAGCCCTCTTTCCAAAGACTTTTAATACCGCCGCTTGTTCGGCGGTTTCTGCCTATAATCGAAAATCCGCCCCGAAAGGCGGATTTATTCTTTATGCATCGAGTTCAGAAAATCGGCGAGATTCTGCTGTTGTTTGTCAGAGAGACGTTTTATTGCGCTCATGAGACACGAGTTTATCTCGCACTCGTTTTCGCGGAAAAATTCTTCAAGGCTGATACCGAGCGCCTCGCAGAAAAAGGAAAGCGTCTCAACGGTTGGGTTTCGCTGTCCGAGCTCAATTTCCCGCAGATGACTTTGGGATACTCCCGCGAGGTTTGCCAATTTATTTGTAGTTATCCCTCTCTTTTCGCGGAAGTATATTAAGCGTTGTGCAACATTCATAAACAATCCCTCTCTTTGTTAATTATTATAAACTATATTAAGATAATAAATTACATTTATACACTTGACAAATCATATTTATAGTGATATAATATTATCGGAATAGAGATAAATTCCTATTTTTATAAAATAAAACGGAGGATTTGGTATGAAGTTAAGAAAACTTGGCGCGGCGACTCTGGCTTTATCCATGTTGTCCGCAACGACGGCGATCGTGGCGAGCGCGAAGACGCTGGACGTAACAACGGACAACGTCACAGTTGTTGAAAATGAAGCGGGAACAATAACCCATTATGAGTGGGGAGATTTGCGGTTTACGGAAGTTTCCTACTATAACCCCAATACTCTTTATGTACAGCTTGCGGATTCTGTTGATAGAACAACCGTTACGGAAATTGTTATTCCCGATACCGTAAACGGCAAAACAGTAACACGGATTTCTACCAGTTCTTACGGTGCTTTCCAAGACTGCACAAGCCTTGAAAGCATAACTATCCCCGAAAGCGTGACACAGATAGATATGTTTGCTTTTGAAAACACTCCGTGGTTGGCAAAAAAACAGGCTGAAAATCCGCTCGTTATAGTAAACAATGTTCTTTGCAACGCAACAACCGCTAAGGGAGATGTTGTTATACCCGACGGAATTACCTCAATTAGCGAGGCTGCTTTCTTTAAATCAGGCATTACAAGCGTAAAGATTCCCGACAGTGTGACATCAATCCGCATATATACTTTCTCCCGCTGTGAAGACCTTAAAAGCATAACTATTCCCAAAAGCGTGACAACAATTTCACAAGATTCTTTTCCCAGCTGCACAAGCCTTACTGACATATATTACACAGGCTCTGAGGAAGAATGGAATCAGATTTCTATCGGCACTCGCAATGAAGCATTGTTTAATGCCACTGTCCACTATAACTCCACCGCTCCGGAAACGCCTGATGTTACAGACCCCGAACCCCCCGAGGTTACCGAACCCGATGTGTTCGAGTCCAACGGCGTTACCGCCACTGCTGATGACGGCGTACTTCCCGACGGCGCGGTGTTCTCGGTAGAGCCGAAAAGCTCCAATGAAAGCAATACTCAGTTCTCCTACGAGATAAACTTCACACTTAACGGCGAAAAGATACAGCCCAACGGTTATGTTACCGTTAAGATACCCGTTCCCGAGGCGCTCGTCGGCAAGACGATATTTGTTTACCGCGTATCGGACAGCGGCAGATATACCCGTCTGAAAGCTGAGGTTGTTGGCGGTTATATTGTATTTGAAACTAACCATTTCAGTGAATATATCCTGTCTGCCACACGAATTTCAAATCCTACTGAGGATGACGACGATGACTACACATATACAGACAACAGCGCCGACAGCTCAACTGACAACAACAACTCCGGCACCACAACAAACCCCGACACGGGATTTGCGGAGCTTTCGCTAACAATAGGGCTTCTAGCTCTCGCCGGCGCGGTGGTTGTTGTTTCCAAGAAAAAGAAATAAGACATATCATAACAGGCATAAAAAATCCACCGGTCAAACGGTGGATTTTTTCGTATGCGATTCGCAATCACAATGATTTCCTCTTCTGCGAAACTCGCAGGTCTCGCGAAGATTACAGCTTTCACAGCTTTTTTCGTGAGGTACGAGCGGCTTTTTTGAAAGCCCCGCTATTCCCACAATTGATTTCGAGGGCGTGAGGGTGTTCGCCGCAGTCGTTGAGACGCCGATCTTTCGCGTCGCGTCCGCCGCCGAGATAAGCTTTGGAAGTACTTCGAGCGGGAAATCTCCATAGCCCGCCCCGAATATCCATGTTGAAGAATATCCCGCGTTTTTTTCAAGCAGGTCGGAGAGCGCGTTTTCGCTTATCTGCTCGATATACGCGCTTGCGAGCGCGTCGCTCACCAACATTTCAAGCGCCCCGCAGACGCTCATTCTTGAAATATATTTGTCGCAGTCCGCCGAAAGCGTAGAGCAAACTATCGCAAGCTTTTCACAGCCCTCGAGGTGCTTTTCAATGCTTTCACCTTCAAGCATAAAATCACAGCCCTCGGGAAAAATTCCGTTTTCGTTCCGAATAATATCGAAAACGCGCCATGTAAATCTCGGCTTAACTGCCGACAACAGCTCGGCCTCGCATTTGTCAGCAACCTCGGCTGTCTTTTCGTCGACGTTTTCCGAAAACGGTTCGCGAATACCCATGTATCTGTACGCGTCGTCGCGGTTTATTCTGAGTTCATTGCTCATTGGTTTTTATCAGTCCCCGATAAAGCCCGTAAGCGGCGAGCTTGCGCTGGCTTTGTCCAGAACTCTGCCCATTCCCGCAAGATAGGCGGCGCGTCCCGCGTTTATCGCGTTTTTGAACGCCTCGGCCATCTGCACGATATTTCCCGCGGTAGCGATAGCCGTGTTTGCCATTACCGCCGCCGCGCCCATTTCCATTGCCTCGCACGCCTGAGAGGGTCTTCCAATTCCCGCGTCAACAATTATCGGCAGGTCGATCTCCTCAATCAAAATGCGGATAAATTCTTTTGTCGCAAGCCCCTTATTTGAGCCTATCGGCGCCGCAAGCGGCATTATCGCCGCGGCGCCGGCGTTCTGCATATCACGCGCGGCGTACAAGTCGGGGTACATATACGGAAGCGGCAAAAAGCCCTCCTTCGCCAGCATTTCGCAGGCTTTCGCGGTTTCGTAGTTGTCGGGAAGCAGGTACTTCGAGTCGTGAATTACCTCTATTTTTATAAGTTCTCCGCAGCCGACTTCGCGCGCGAGCTTGGCGATCTTGACCGCCTCCTCGGCGTTTCTCGCGCCCGAGGTATTTGGAAGCAGCGTAACGCCCTCGGGTATATGATCGAGTATATTACCCGAAAAGCTGTTTGTCCTTCTGACAGCCAGCGTGATTATCTCCGCGCCCGCGTTTTTTACCGCCGCGTTTATAAGCTCAAGGTCAAATTTTCCGCTTCCGAGAATAAAACGCGAGTTAAATTTTCTTTTGCCGATTTTCAGTGTGTCGTTTTCCATATTTATACCTTCTCTGTGTTCGAGTTTAAAACACTTGAAACACTTTCGCTGATCTTCCGCGCGACATACGGGTTGTTCATCGTATATAGGTGTATGCCGTCAACTCCGTTTGCCGCGAGGTCTATTATCTGGTCTATCGCGTAAGCTATTCCCGCGTCGCGCATTGCCTCCGCGTCATCTCCGTAGCGCGCGATAAGCTTTGTAAACTTTTCGGGCAGCGACGCTCCGCAAAGCGCGATCATACGTCTTATCTGATTTGCGTTTACGCACGGCATTATCCCCGCCTCTATCGGCACGTTTATGCCCTTTGCGCGAACCTTGTCAAGAAAGCTGTAAAACGCGCCGTTGTCGAAAAACAATTGTGATATGAGATGCTCCGCGCCCGCGTCTACCTTTATCTTCAGGTTTTCGATATCCTCTTCAAGCGAGTCCGATTCGACATGTCCCTCGGGATAACAAGCTCCCGAAACAGATATATCACTGCTGTGTGCCTTTATGTATGAGATAAGATCCGACGCGTGCGGAAAGTCCTTCTTCGGTTCGATATCGGGATTTATATCCCCTCTGAGAGCCAGGATATTTCTGACGTTTGACTGCCTGAATTCCTCAATAGCGCGGTCAATATCCTCTCTTGTGGAGTTTACGCAGGTGAGATGAGCGATACATCTCGTGCGGTATTTTTTCTTAATTATTCCTGCGATCTCGTGAGTTGACGCGCCCGCGGCGCTTCCTCCCGCGCCGTATGTAACGCTTATAAAATCGGGATGCAGGTCCGAAAGCCCGTCAAGCGTTTTGTAAATGCTCTCGATAGAGCCGTCCTTTTTCGGCGGGAATATCTCGAAGGAAAATACCGTTTTCCCGCCTTTAAAAAGCTCGGGGATCATTTGCTCTCCTCCTTTATCAGCTTGAGCGCGCTTGCAAGCTGGTCGGGGCAGGAGGTAGGCTTCATTCCGCAACGTATCCCCTCAA
Source organism: Oscillospiraceae bacterium (assembly GCA_022508885.1). GTDB lineage: Bacteria > Bacillota > Clostridia > Oscillospirales > Ruminococcaceae > CAG-115. The sequence goes on from JAFLUG010000064.1 coordinate 8,759, forward strand.
GCCTTTTGATGACCTCGTCTACCGAAAGTCCCTCTACAAGCTTTGAAATACCCTGTAGATTTCCGTTGCAGCCGCCCAATACCTTAAGGCTTTTTACCACGTTGTCCTCAATATCCAGTATCATTTTCTGCGAGCAAACGCCGCGCGGTGTGTATTCATAAGTCATGATAAAACTCCTTTTCATCCCATTTGTTCAACTTTTAACAACTCAAAATCTCAGACTGACGAGAAGCCCTTAGATACGAGGAAGCTGTGCCACGGCTAACCATTCGGTTGCCGTGGTGCAGCTGACGAAGTAGATGAGGGCTTATTGACAGTCTGAGTTTGTCCAGCATTCGGCTACAGCCTTTGCCACCGCGTCCGCTACGCTCTTGTCAAGCGCGGACGGGATTATATAATCAGTCGAGAGCTTGTCCTCTGGCACAAGCTCCGCGATAGCCTTTGCCGCCGCGAGCTTCATTTCCTCGGTTATCGCCTTGGCCCTTACGGCAAGAGCGCCCTTGAAAATTCCGGGGAAAACGAGCACGTTATTTATCTGATTAGGATAGTCGCTTCTGCCCGTGCCGACGATATACGCGCCGCTTTCCTTGGCGAGGTCGTAGGTTATCTCGGGATTCGGGTTTGCCATAGGGAACAAGATCGGCTTTTCAGCCATTGACTTCACCATTTCCGGCGTGACAAGATTCGGCTTTGAAACTCCCACAAAGGCGTCCGCTTTTATAAGCGCGTCCGCGAGAGTGCCTTTTATATTGTCTTTATTGGTAAGCTGAGCGATCTCGGCGTGCGCGGGATTTTCGTACTTGTCGTCACGGTTTATTATTCCGCAAAGGTCGACCATTATGAGGTTGCCGACACCTAAATTCAGCAGGAATTTTCCTATCGCTATCCCCGCCGAGCCCGCGCCGTTTATCACGACAGTAATATCGCCGAGCTTTTTGCCCGCGCATTTAACAGCGTTTATAAGCGCCGCGCCCACTACGATAGCCGTTCCGTGCTGGTCGTCGTGGAACACGGGGATATCCAGCCTTTCCTTAAGTTTTGCTTCTATCTCAAAGCATCTCGGCGCGGAAATATCCTCGAGGTTTATTCCGCCGAAGCTGTCCGAAATAAGCTCTATCGTGCGGACTATTTCATCGGCGTCCTTGCTCTTTACGCAAAGAGGGAACGCGTCGACCCCGCCGAACTCCTTGAACAAGCAGCATTTGCCCTCCATAACGGGCATTCCCGCAAGACCGCCTATATCTCCCAGGCCCAGAACCGCCGTTCCGTCGGTAATTACCGCGACAAGATTTCCTCGGCGGGTGTATTTGTACGCAAGCTCGGGGTCTTTCTGTATCTCAAGGCACGGCTGCGCGACTCCCGGAGTATACGCCGTCGATAAGTCCTCGCGCGTCTTTATCGGCGCGCGGGAGATGACCTCTATCTTGCCCTGCCATTTTTCGTGCATTTCAAGCGCTTTTTCCTTGATGTCCATTTTATTCTCCTTATAGTTTTATTCTCTTTTTCAAAGTTATCTCTTCAATAAATCAGAACCTGCTCATTCTTCTTTCAGATAACCAATATACTCTTCAATTGTTTTTTCAATTTTTTGACTGTTTTCATTAAGGTGGCTGTATAAGCCCGTTTCCCTTTTTCCGATCATATTATAGAGCGCGTAAAGCATTTCGGTTTCTATCCATTTGTCACTGCCGAAAGCTATTTTCTCTTCCCTTAATATCTTTGGATAGGTAAGTTCTCTTTTTACCTTTTTTGAAAAAAAGTAGTCCAATAAATTAGGTGGGATATCGCGGCTTCGCTCCTCGTCAAAAAGTTCTCTCGCAATACGGATCTCAAGCCCGTACATATCCGCAATACCATCGACCTCATATTCAAGTGAAAAATCCGCATCGAGGACAATCCCGCATATCTCCAGCGCAAGCGCCTTTTTTCCGAAAATATAAAGCCAATATGCTAAAGCTCTCAGGCTTCTCATGTCCGAAGCGCTTTTGCAGGAGCATTTCTGAATGAGTTGTTTACACGGTTTTACAACTGTATTATTCATTTTGGAAGTCGGATTCTTGTCATATTCTTCTAAAACCTTTTTGAGTACAGGTTTCAGCATCTCTTGAAACTCTTTGATTTGCTGTTGCACTTTATCCATTTATTCAAAACTCCCTATAAATCGGACCTACAACACAAATGCATGATTATATTATTCCAAGGTAATAATCTTTTTCAACTGTTCATCGGGAGTATTAAGCGAGCCTATCTGTATCGCGTAGTGGTTGTAAAAGCCGTGGAAATCCGAGCCGCCCGTCTGAATTAAACCGTATCTCCCGCAGATATCCGAAACCTCTCCGCGAAATTTTTCGTCCGCGCTCGAATGCCAGACCTCCGCTCCGTCTATCACTTTCTCTTTCGCCAGTTCCTCAAGCAGATCGAGACTGTCGAAAACCTTCGGGTGAGCCATAACCGAAATTCCCCCCGCCGCCTTTATCATGGTAAGTACAAATCTCACGTCGGGATAAAAATCCGCTTCCGACTGCACCTGCTCGGCGCAAAGTCCCTCGTTTGCGTCAAAGATCTCGTCATAAACGTTTCCGTAAAGCTCGGTCGTATAGCCGTAGTCCATAAGCGCGTGCATTATGTGGCACTTGTAGATAGCCTTGCTTCCCGCCGAATATCGCAGAATGCTCTCAAGCGTTATCGGATATTTCTCAAGGACTTTCATGGCAAGGCTTTTGCCGAGCTTCATTCTGCCCTCGCTCGTCCTTATGCAAAGCCCCTCGAGCCTGTCGGGCTTATGAGGCATATAACACATGATATGTACCTTTTTCTTGCGGTCGTTGTCAAAGGCTGAAAATTCAACTGCGGGGATAACAGTCACATTATACCGCTGTCCCAGCACGGAAGAGCGTGACAAAGAAGCAAGACTGTCGTGGTCTGTAATGGCTATACAGCGCACATCGTCCCTGTCCGCCTGTCTGATAATATCCGATATCCCGAGCGAGCCGTCCGAAATAGTGGTATGGCAATGCAGATCCGCTTTCATAAATTGACTCCCTTCATCAAAGCAAAAATCCTTGTATAATAATCGTTTTGTGAGTTTTTCTTAATACAACATACACGAGTACATTATATCACTTTTCAAGCCTTTTGTCAATACATTATCACAAACGAAGACAAGGTATAAAAATATTTAAAAAAAATGTTGATTTTTTGGCGGTAATATGTTATAATTTCTACGAATGTATTGATTATATATTATTAAATTGTCAAGGGGGATTGGGAAGTGGAGAAAAAGCTGTCTTTGTATGGGTTTAATAATCTTACGAAAACGCTCAGCTTTAACATCTACGATGTTTGCTACGCAAAGAGCGAGCGAGAGCAGAAGGATTATATCTCGTATATCGACGAACAGTATAATTCCGAGCGTCTTACGCGCATTCTGTGCGATGTTACGGAAAAGATCGGGGCCACCGTGCTTAATATTTCCAAACAGGACTACGACCCGCAGGGCGCGTCGGTAAACGTTCTTTTTGCGGAGGGACGCATAGACCCCACGCATATTGACGAATCCTGCAACAAAGGAATGGGCTTTTTTTCCAACATTAACGGCGACACCATCCACGCACATCTCGACAAAAGCCATATAACCGTTCATACTTTTCCGGAGTATCACCCCGACAAGGCTATCTCTACCTTCAGGGTGGATATAGACGTAGCTACCTGCGGTGAGATATCTCCGCTCAATACTCTTGATTATCTTATCGGTTCGTTCGATTCGGATATCATTATCATAGATTACCGCGTCAGAGGATTCACGCGTGACGTTTCGGGAAAGAAATTCTTTATGGACAGCAATATCACCTCCATTCAGGATTTTATAAATCCTGAGACCCTCACCAGATACGACGCTATGGACGTAAACGTATATCAGTCCAATATATTCCACACAAAAATGCTTATCAAGGAAATAGAGCTTCAGAACTATCTCTTCAACACCGACGCTTACGAAGTCCACCCGCAGGAGCGTCTTGAGATCACAAATCGATTAAGACGCGAGATGATCGAGATCTTCAGCGGGATGAATATATATTGACAAAATTATGTGATAATAGAGAGCGAATTTCAAAAAGCACGAATTTTTTCGCGGAAAGATTTCGTGCGGTTCTCACTTGACGTCAGCCCTGCTGACGCAAAGTCGTGAATTTTGAAATTCAAATCAAAATAAATCGGCAAGAACAACGTAATAACAGAGAGCGAATTTCAAAAAGCGCGAAATTTTTCGCGGAAAAATTTC
>JAFLUG010000065.1 GCA_022508885.1 Oscillospiraceae bacterium
ACGCCAAAAGCGCGGCAGGACGCCGCGCATAAAAGCGTCCGCGTATGCTCTTTGCCGGCGCAATTTTTTCTTTGAAATCCTTAGAGATTTCAATTTTGCTCACTTCGTCCGCAAAACCGAAAAAAATCGCGCGGGGTTGATGCACCGCCTATCGGTAGTTTCTGTCGAAAAAATTTTTTGTATATGTTAGACACAAGATCAATTTCCTTGACCCATTGCGTCCCGCACGTTGTTGCGGGACGTTTTTTGTTCCGAAGCTACAACAAATAATCCGCTGTTAAATTCAACAGCGGATTTTAGCGTATAGCGTCATGCTAAACTATTTGTATATTTCTTTTTTATCAATTTATTTTCCGGTGCATTTATATAACAAAGCCTATTCAGCTCTTCTGTTTTTAAAAACACGCAGACAGCCGCGACCAGTTCATTGTCAATAATATATTGAGAAAACATACACCCCGAAATCTCTGTCTTTATCCTGTCGTCGTCAAATGCAAACTCAGCTTCGCGCATCGGAAACGAAAGTCCTTTTCCGAGAGCCTTTACATACGCTTCTTTTAGCGTCCAGAGGCGAAAGAACAACAGATCCCGTTCGCTTTCGGAAGCGGCCTTTAGCATTGCCTGTTCGGATTCGGAGCAAACGCGCTCAGCTACTCGAGGGTTGTGTCTCCTTACAGGCTCACAGTCAATTCCGCACTCGTTTTCCGATACAACGACTGCAGATATCCCGTCTGCGTGAGAAATATTGAAATGCACCCCGGGGTGCTCGGCGAGCGCAGGTTTTCCCTGCTCGCCGTAAACCATAGGAGTTGCTCCGCTAACATAATCTATGCCATATTCCCGTAAGGCACAGCTCAAAAGAGAGTGAGCGTGAGCGTGCTGTTCGGACTTGGGAATATATTTGGTTGAAATAATCAGCAATTATATCTTATCTCCCTGTGAGGACTGCTGACGTTTTATCTTCTTGGATGTAGTCCTGTCAAAATCAACTTTTCTTACACGCAGACCGCGAATTGCCTTAGCGGAAGTAACGGTCTTGTTGATTTTTTCCACCTGTTCGCGGAAGAGCCTTACCGCCTCTTCGGGACCGTGAGACTGCACGAATTCGGGACTGAACAATGCCTCTACCGTGATGATCCCGTCTTCTGCGTAAACAAGCACATCCGCGAGCCAATCAAGACCTGTGAATTTATTTTCAAGCTCCTCGGGAGATACGTTCTCACCGTTGCTTAAGATAATAAGATTCTTCTTACGCCCTGTTATAAATAGGTGTTGTTTTTCGTCAACATAGCCTAAATCGCCCGTCATAAGCCAGCCGTCGTCTGTAAGTGACTCGGCTGTCGCTTCGGGATTTTTATAGTAACCCTGCATTACTGAGGGACTTTTCGCCCATATCTCGCCTTCCACTATCTTTACCTCACATCCGTTTACGATAGTTCCGACGTCGCCGACGCTGGGGTCGTTCCAGTTGGCGGTGGAAATTCTCGGAGAGCACTCGGTCATGCCGTAGCCCTGAGCAATGGGTATACCAAGCTCGCGGTAGCCTGTAGCAAGCTCGGGCGCGAGATACGCGCCGCCGCTGTAAATTCCTTTGAGCCGTCCGCCGAAAACATCGGCGGCGATCGCCTTCATGGGAACGCCGGGCATCTGTTCGGAAGCCGCGCGTATCTTCTTATAAATAGTCTCAGCTATCATAGGGACAAGCAGGATAATTGTAGGTTTAAAACGCTTTAAATTCTGCGGAATACGAAGCATCGAATCATTCACGCAGACCGTGCAGCCGTAGCGCAGTGAAAGCAGGATATCACAGGTAAAGCAATAGACGTGATGAATAGGCAATACCGTCAGAAGCACGTCGGACGGGTCGCTTTCGTTGTCCTGACACATCGTATTGTCAATGAGATTCCCATGCGAGAGCATAACGCCTTTGCTCTTCCCTGTTGTACCCGAGGTGTATAGTATCGCCGCGATAGCTTTGGGGTCAATTGGCTTCCACTCCATAGGCTCGTACTTCGCGAGCACTGCGGACAAAGTAAACTCCGCCGTATCGTCGTCCTGAAGGCAGATATAAGTCGTTATTTTCGGACAGCCCGCCTTTATCTCGTCGAGCTGAGCCCCAAAACGCTTGTCATAGAAGAACACCGAAACGTCCGCGCGGCGAAGGTGGTCGCACAGGTCCTCGCCCATAAGCTGCGCGTCAAGCGGAACAATGACATTTCCCGCGCCAGACGTGCCGAAATACGCCGTAAGATACGCGGCGCTTGTAGCGCCTATCACAGCCGCGTGAAAATGCTCGTCGCCGGAGTGCTCCGCAAGGAATGCGCTCAGTCTGCGGCAATTTTCATAAAGCTGTGAAAATGATGTATCCGCGTCGTTTTCGCCGTTTTTTTCGCGGATAAACGCCTTGTCGCCGTACTCAGCGGCAGCGGTGACAATAAGCTCCTGTAATGTTTTTACTTTTGTCTTATCCATGACGTCTCCTTATTTCTTAAGCTTTTCAAGATACGCGACAGCGTCGCCGACAGTACGGATCTCGAGCACCTCCTGCTCGTCTACCGTAACGCCGAATGTTTCCTCCAGCTCGCCGAGCAGACTCATAAAGTCGTAGGAATTAAAGTGCAGGTCCTCGATAAACCTTGCCTCGGGAACAATGTCCTCGGGTTTAACCTCTACATATTGCAGAATAAGCTCCTTGATCTGTTCAAACATATCGTTCCTCCTCAAATTCAAATATTACATCAGTCAAACCGACTGTTTATACCATTTCCAGAATTTCGCCTACGGTGCGGTTTCCGTCCTCGATGCCCCTGAACAGCACACGGCAGAGATAGTAGTACAGATATTCCATTTCATAATCCGTCACAACGTTTTTCTGATACTCGAAGTTGAAGCTGAGTCCGCCGTCCTCTACGTGGTGCATTACCGTAAGATACAGCGGCTGTGCGGCAACTCCGTTTGTATACCAGAAGCTCTTGTACGGAATATCCGGCACAGGCGCGGTATCGTCCTTTATTGTAAGCGGCTGATAAGTAAGGCTTATGCTTTCATAGCTGGCTCCCGGCTGAAATTTGCGATATTTTGCGCGCCGCATCGTAAACTCAATGGGATCGAAATTCGCGTGGCGGAAAATGCGGTTCTGCCCTTCCTGAATAATCTTCAAACCGTCGAGGAATGTCGTTTCGGGCTCGATTATAGTACGCAGCGGGAAAAAGTGTATTCTCGTTCCGCCGGAGAATTTTTCAAGAAGAGTTCCGCGGCGGGCAACACAGCTCTTTATAGAAACGTCCTTCTCGTCGTTGTTGAATTTGGAAAGCACGGTGCGCAGTCCCATAAGCAGAAGCGTCGCCATAGGAACGTGATTATCCTGACAGAATTTCATCAGCCTGTCGGACGGCTCTTTTTCAAGCTGAAAAACCGAAATAGACGCTTCGGGCGTCAGCGAAGTAACTACGGCGCTTCTCTGGTTGGGATTGTTGTTTTCGCGCCTTTGTGTTATCAGACGTCCCATACCGTTGAAATCGGTGTAGATAGGCTCGTCGCCCTCGATCTCCCCTGTCCAGAACTCTTCGTCGCGCTGTTTTGCGGGAGAACCGGCCTCGTAAGCCAGATCTTTTTCTAGAGCTTTAATGTACGACTGAAGCGGCTTTGGATAATCAGTACCATAACGCTTGGCGCAGTATATCTCCAAAACGTCCTTGTTGAACGCGATTATGGAGCTTGAATCCATCGTCATGTGGTCGACTTTAAGGTAAATTCCGTTATAGCCGTCGGGGAGCTTTATCATTACGATTTGGTTCATCGGAGAATGAAAGCGTCTGAAAGGCACTGCCGTCCACTTGCGCATTTCGTTGTGCGCGTCTTCTTCGTTCCAGTTTGAAAAATCATAGAACGGGATATCACGGTCGTCAAACGGAACAAGATACTGATACACAGTGTCGTCCTCATCTTTCAGAAAGCGCAGGCGCATAGACTCAAAGCGGTTTATCGCCTCATAAATTGCCTCTCTAAGAATGTCAAAATCTGTTTCCTGTCTGATATACAGTCCGGTGCCGATGTTAAGGAGCTGATGATACGGGCAGTATTTTATCGAATAGTTGTGTATCCTCTGTGCGGCTGTAAGCGGATAACACTGTAAATTGACGCCATTTACCTGAAATTCCTTCATGCTGATGATCCTCCGTTCGTTTTATATGTTAAAATATTTTTCTATAAACCGCAGTTCCGCTTCCTCATACAGCGGCATATTTTCATAATAACTCGCTCCGTGTCCCGCATTCGGTACAATTATAATCTCGTTTGGCGACGCGCAGGTATCGGCGTTTTCCCTGCTCATCCGCACGGGCACGAAATTGTCTTCCGCACCGTGGATAAACAGCACAGGACGGTCGGTCTGTCCGACAGCCGTGAGAGTTGAATAATCGTCAAAGCTGTAACCCGCCTTTTTTCTGCATATTACGGAATTTATGTTCATTATCGGAAACGGCGGGAGGTGATAATCCCTTTTGAGGATATGAACAAAAACATCGTAAGGCGATGTAAACGCGCAGTCGCTTATAACTCCCTTTACCGAGCCCGGCAGGTCTTCAAATCCTAAGGTCATAAGCGCGGTCGACGCACCCATCGAGGTTCCGTGAAGCAAGATCCGTTTTCTTCCTCCAAAGCGTTTTTCGACATAATCTATCCAATCGCGGCAATCATATCTGTCCAATATTCCGAATCCGATATAATCTCCCTCGCTCTGCCCGTGAGCGCGAAGGTCGAGCATAAGAACGTCAATGCCCTGATCATGGAAGAAACGAGCGTGCGCCGCGAAAGCTCCCAATCCCTCGCTCGTGTATCCGTGCAGGCCTATCACAAGACGGTCGGTCGGCTTTTCGGAGGGCAGATAATAGCCGCAAAGCCGTATTCCGTCGCGCGCCGTGATTTCTATGTTCTCTATTGATTGCTGTAAAAGCCATTCTTTTCGTTGACCGATGACCTTTTTGTATTCCTCCCATTTCTGCATGTCAGCCATTTCGCTGAGATCTACCTTGACGCCGTCCTGTCTGGGGATAACGCGGTCGAACAGTGTTTTCGCGCCTATAACCGAAGCGGCGGCGCCAACTGCCGCGATCCCGCCGACTATACCGCCCACAACAGCCGCTTTTTTCATTTTCATCAACTCTTCTCACATTGTATTTTAGTTCACCTTTTGTATATTTGGCAACCTTTTGTATATTTTACCACATTTTGTGTTCAATGTCAAGCTGAAAATTAAAATTAACGACAGGTTTTTCAACACTTTGATAAAAAACTTTTCTGGGAACAGCCAGAAGAGCTGATTATTTTTCACCAACAGTTTTTAACTTACCAAAATCAAACTGCCCTTGAGCAAAAAACTCAAGGGCAGTTTGATTATTCTCTTTATTCACGCGACGTATTCTCCTGTTTTTACGCCTCGGCGTCGGTTTTATAACAACCAAATTTTTTATAGTATTGTAAGCTCGGTTATATCGGCAAATACAGCAGACATCGGAATAGCATAGGTGCTGCAGCTCATTGAAATATTATTCAGCTTTACACGCGCTTTGACCCAGCTGCCTTCATCGGGTATCGAGCTTGTGTCCACATCGGAAGGAACCAGCTTTATCGCTCCGTATTCATTGGCAAAGCGCAAAGGTTCACCCTCCGAAGGAATGTGCTCTCCGACAGAATGATAAAATCCCTCGTCGGGGTCAAATTCGTAGTCGATAACAGGCAGATTTACCTCGCGGTCGGCGGGTACAAACCGAATATCGCCCGTGCTCCAAAATGTTCTGCCTCCCACAATAACACAAAGATACCCCGTAAGCTCAATTTCACCCTCAAGTTCCAGTCTGTTGCCGTCGAAGTAGACCTTATTTCCTGTTTTGGGATCGGTATACAAGTCTCCGTAGTAATCTTGCGATACAAAGTCCGAAACCGCAGATCTCACCTTAAAACCGCAAATCTCATCGCCCGCTTTTACGCGAATAAATTCTGTTTTATGCTGCGGCAAAAGGTCGGTAAACACGTTGTTTTCACTGTCAAAAACATCGGCGTGGTCATTTGCCGTGCGGCAGCCTGTCGGCATCATAACATACGCGCCCTCGACCTCAACTCTGTTGAAATTTTCGGTTGTAAGTCCCGTTGTGGGTATCTCTTTCCATTCCAAACCTAACGCGCTGATATAATCCTCTTCGGGTACAGTATTTCCGTCGGGTCCTATAAGTACAAGCGGCTCGCCCTTTTCAGTAGTTTCTTCGGGTGCGCTGTTATTGGGTATGCTTTCGGAAGTAGAGTCTGCCGTGCCTTCCGCGGTTGAACTCCCGGCGCTGTTTTCAACCGAAGAATCGCGGGAGCTGTCGGGCAGTTTAGTTTCGCAGCCGCAAAGAGATATCGCGGTAATAATGCTGATAATAAGCGTTAGCTGTTTTTTCATAAAATCTCCTTAAAGTATTGTCAGATTTTCCAGATGACCGTATACGTTGTACCCCGCAATTCCATACATAGTACACGACATATAAATGTTGCTCACAGTAACCCTTGCCTTGACCTTACTCCCATCGGTAGGAAGCCCGCTTATGTCAATGTCTGCGGAATGTATATTCCCCACTATAATACGCCCGTACTCATTTGAGTGGTCGCCCGTAAGCTCTCCGACGGGGTGATAAAAGCCCTCGTCCGGGTCAAATTCACAAGCGATAACAGGCAGGTCTATCTCGCAGTCGGAGGGAATAAGAAATATTTCGCCCTCCTCAAAGCCGGAGCCTGCGCCGCCGGATACCATCAGATATCCCGTAAGCTCCACCTCGCCCTCAAGTTTCAGCTCGCCCTGATTGTAGTATATCTTCGGCTCTTCCGCCTGAGTGATGCCGTATACCTCTGAGAGGTCGGTATCGAATTTCGAGCAGGCGTATGTTACGGTAAGACCGCAGACCTCGTCGCCCACTCTGATAAAGGTGTAATCATCGGTTTTATGCTCTTTTGGCAGGTCGGTGAAAACGAGATTCTCGCGGTCGAAAACATCCGCGTTGTCTTTAGCGGTGCGGCAGATTTTTGTCGGCAGAGCAACATACACTCCGTCAATGTACGCGACCGTGAAATTGTCGGTCGTAAGCTCCGACAGCACAGCCTCTTTCCACTCGCCGTCAAGAATTTCGGTAATATCCTCCTCGGAGATTATTTTCCCGTCAAGCCCCACCAGCACAAGCGGCTCGCCCGTTTCAGCAGTTTCTTCGGGAGTGTTGCTTGCGGGTTTGCTTTCGGTCGTGGAGTCTGTCGAGCTTTCTGCGGTTGAACTCACGGTGCTGTTTGTAACCGAGGAATCGCGGGAGCTGTCAGGCAGTTTAGCTTCGCAGCCGCAAAGAGATATCGCGGTAATAATGCTGATAATAAACGTTAGCTGTTTTTTCATAAAATCTCCTTAATTATTTCGGTTTTAAGTAAGAAATTTTCCACCGTACATTATACCATAACCGCAAGGTTATGGTATAATCGCCCGATACGCGCGGAGCAAACCGGAGGTTTGCGAATGCGCGAGGGCAAGAGGGCAATTAAATCATGTATAATAAACGCTTGCGTTTATTATACCATAAAACATAATGAAAGTCAAGGTAAAATGCCGTACCTAAGTTTTCATCTGCTTTCTGACTATTTAAATTTGTAAAATCGCGGTGCAATTTTTTATTTGGGTCTTGACAATTGCTGTTTAAAGTGTTATAATGTTATACATAAAAGCATAACAGTTGTATTGAGGGGAGGATCTGATATGAAATGAAGCTGATAGTTTCAAACATATCTGATGTGCCGATCTATGAGCAGATCAAACAGCAGGTAAAATCGGCTATTCTATCGGGCGAGCTGCAGGAGGACGAGGCTCTGCCGTCCTTGCGGACGCTTGCAAAGGAGCTTAAGATCAGCGTTCTGACAATCACGAGAGCCTATAACGAATTGGAAGAAGAGGGCTTTGTAAAGAATATACAGGGGCGAGGCTGTTTTGTGATGGGGCGCGGTTCTGAGCTTATACGGGAGCAGATGATCTGCAAGATCGAAAATAATCTCGCCGAAGCGATAAGTACCGCTCGGATAGCTGATTTACAGCCTGCGGAGCTTCACCGCCTTCTGGATATTTTGTGGGAGGAGAATAACAATGACTAACTATCTTGAAGTAAGCAATCTGTCTAAAGCCTTTAAGAACTTTGAACTAAGGGATATCAGCTTTAGTCTGCCTAAAGGATATATTATGGGACTTATCGGTCCAAACGGCTCGGGCAAGACGACCACTATAAAGCTTATCCTCAATATAATGAAGCGGGAAAGCGGCGAGATAAAAATTATGGGAATGGATAACCGGATCGATGAAAATACCGTAAAGTCCAATCTTGGGGTAGTGTTTGACTCAAACTGTTACTGTGACGATTGGACGGTAGCGCAAACGGAAAAATCTGTTTCGGCGTTCTATAAAAACTGGGATAAAAGCCGTTTCTCAAGTCTGCTGAGCAGATTTCATATTGAAACAAAAAAGAAAGTAAAAGAGCTTTCAAAGGGAATGCAGATGAAGCTGATGTTGGCGTGCGCGTTTTCCTATGACGCAAAGCTGCTGATACTTGACGAGCCTACAAGCGGACTTGACCCCGTTTCACGCGACGAGCTGCTGAGTATTTTGTCGGAGTATATCGAGGACGGCGAGCACAGCGTCCTGTTTTCCACACACATTACGGGCGACCTGGAACGCGCCGCGGATTACATCACCTATATAAACGGCGGCGAGTTGTTTTACAGCGGCAGCAAGGACGATTTTGTAAATATGTTCTGTATAGTAAAGGGCGGCCGCGAGGAGCTTTCCGCGGAACTGAATAAAAAAGCGGTCGGCATACGAAAATTCTCGACAGGATTTGAAGCTCTTGTGAAAACCGAGGATTTGAAGCTCTTTTCTCACTTCAACATCGAGCCCGCGAAAATCGAGGACATTGTGGTATTTACCAACACGAAAGGAGAAAGTTATGAATAATATCATCAAAGCCGCGAAGATGGATCTTTCGCTGGTGAGGCCCTATTGGTGGAACACCTTATTTGTAATGCTGTTCCCCGTGGTCTTTTCTATAATGAACAGATCGCTTGTATACGGCGTTTCGTTTACCATGTGTTTTATCGGAATGACAACGAGCTACACATTTTCTATCTCGGAAAAGAACGGAATGGAAAGGCTTTACGGTATCCTGCCCGTTCCCAAAAAGCATATGGTGATTGGAAGATACTTGTACACCTGCGCGGTGGGAACAGTGGCGTTGCTTTTCTCGCTTGTTGTAGATTCAATCGTTTTATACAAGTGGGCGAGCGTTGAAATTACCGCGGAAGGTGTCATCACATCAGCGTTGACGGGTATCGTTATGTTCACGCTCTACACGGTTTTCTCGCTGCCTATGTACTATAAGTTCGGCGCGATCAAGGGACGTTATTTTATGTTTATCCCTGTGGCGGGGTATCTGGCGATCTTGTGGGTAATATCGAACATCAATGTGGAGCTTGATCCCGTTATCTCCGGTCTTCTCGATAATAACATTGTCTTTATCGCTGCCGTGCTGTCAGTGTGTATCATAGCGTTTTCGCTGTCTGTTTTCGCGTCTGTGCGGATCGTGCGGAATAAGGAGGTGTAGCAAAATGGAGTCCTTAGAAAAATGTCCTCGCTGTGACTTTTGCTTCAAGCACACTTGAAAAAAAAGAAGATTCATAGTATAATTAAATTGAAAGACAAATTAAAAATATCTCATACAGCTTGCCAATAAAACAGGAGGATAAAATGTCAGCCAACATTTTGCTTGTAGAAGACGACCGCGCGCTTGCAGGAATTTTAGTGAAATATCTTGAAACGGAGGATTTTTCCGTTACACACGCTTTCGGTCAGACGGACGGAATGGAAGCATTTGAGGGCGGAGAGTTTGACTGCGTTCTGCTTGATATATCCTTAGAGGACGGAAACGGCTTTTCGATCTGCTCTGATATAAAAAGAATCAGTGATGTTCCTGTAATATTTCTTACCGCCTCCGCCGACGAGACCTGCACAGTCGCGGGATTTGAGGTCGGAGCCGACGATTATATCAGCAAGCCCTTTCGTCCGCGCGAGCTTGTGGCGCGTATCAAAAATGCCATGCGTAAGCACGGGACTTCTCCCCTGCTTCAATGCAAAAATATCAGCATAGACCCGGTAAAAGGTATCGTCACCAAGGACGGCGCCGAGCTCTCAATGTCCGCGCTGGAATACCGCCTTTTGCTGTTGTTTTTCTCCAACAAGGGAATCCTGCTCTCTCGCGACAGGCTCGCGGACGAACTGTGGACGATCTCGGGCGAGTTTGTGGAGGACAACACGCTTAATGTCTACATCAAGCGCATACGCGACAAGATAGAGGACGACCCGCAGAACCCGCGCATCCTTAAGACTGTGCGGGGACTCGGCTATAAGGCGGTGGACGAATGAATATAATGAATATAATGCGAAGTCCCGAGATACGTACAACGGTTTTTTGTCAGCTCTCAGCCGCTATGGTCGGCTTTGTCGGATGTCTGTTTTTAAGCGTTCCCGCGGCGTTTGTACTGCTTTCGGTAGCGGCTGTTATAACGTTTATACAGTTCGGGCTGCTGTCAAAGCGCGGTAAAAAGCTCTCAAAGCTATGCGACGATATAGACGATATCCTTCACGGCGCGGAAAAGGCGGATTTCAGCGAATACCGCGAGGGCGAGCTTAGCATATTGTCCGATGAGATACGCAAAATGACCGTGCGCCTGCGCGAGCAGAACTCGGCATTGTATAAGGACAAGCAATTTATGAAGGAAGCGCTCGAGGATATGTCTCACCAGCTTCGCACGCCGCTTACGGCAATGCTGCTTGTTCTGGGAATGCTTCGCGAATCCGAGCTTACAAAGCAGCAGCGCGCCGAGCATGTCCGAGAGCTTCACAGACTGCTGTCGAGAATGCAGTGGATGCTGGAAACGATGCTCAGTCTGTCTCGGCTTGAAGCGGGAGCGGTCGAATTCAAAACGGAGGAAATTTCCGTCGCCGAGCTTATCAATGAAGCTCTCGAACCGCTGTCTATCTCTGTTGAGCTGAAGAATATCACGGTAAACACCGAGATCGAGGGCAGTCCTGTTTTCCGCGGCGACAGGCAGTATTTTACCGAGGCGGTCATAAATGTTCTCAAAAACTGTATGGAGCACACCCCCGAGGGCGGGGCTATCAGAATATCCGCCGCAGAAAACGGCATCTACACGGGAATTACCGTCACCGACAGCGGGAGCGGTATACCCGAGCAGGAGCTTCCGCGCGTTTTCGAGAGGTTTTACCGAGGCTCGGAATTCGGCAAAAGCGGCTACGGCATCGGGCTTGCGTTCGCGCGGAAAATAATCGCCCTGCAAAACGGAAGCCTGCAAGTCAGAAACGCCCCGCCGCTCGGCGCGGAGTTTGAGATAAGAATATATAACAGTTGACTGTGGACAGTAAAAACGCGCTCGGAAAAATTCCGAGCGCATTTTCATCTATAAATGTTATTCAACACTTCTTATTTGCTCAACAAGCGATGTTCTGCGCATTGCGCGAAGCGGGATAACCGAAGCCGCTATTGCGATGATAAACGCGCACAGCGAGGCTATACCGATTATCGGAAGAGCTTGGGAATAAGAGATATATTCTACGAATTTTTCCGTAATTTCGATCACTACATTGAGCATTTTTTCCGTGAGGTACATCAACAGCTCACATACGCCCATTGCTAATATTCCCGAGGTAAGGGCGTATTGCAGACACTCTACTGCGGTCATTTTGTAGAGCTGTTTTTCGGTCATTCCCACGCACTGCATTGCCGCAAGCTCACCGCGGCGGTTTAAAATGCCCGTGGCAAGGATATTCACCATGTTCACGACGGCGATGAGCGCGATTAAAATACTAAAGAAAGTCGCGAGAATATTCACTGACGAAAGCACCGCGTTCATCTGCCGCCTTTCGGCGGTGTTGTCAAAATAACCTATGCCGTTGCTTTCAAAAAATTCTATTGCTTCAAAATATTTGTCATCGTCCGCGAGATTACAGTCTATGCCTACGCTGTAATGATTGGGCAGGGATTCAAACAGCTTATACTCGCCGTTTTCGTACATATCGAGAGTTCCTATAAGCTCGTTGTTTGGTATCGTCGGGTTGCTTATTTTACGGTAAATATCAAAGTTACATATGACCGTGGACACAAATTCATATCTTTTTATCGGTTTGGTTTCATCAGCACCATAAACATAGAATTCCGTGTATTTTGCCTGTTCTTCGGGAGTGAGAGACAGATATTGTTCCTCGCTGATTTCTGCTTGATACCCCTCGTCCATTTCTACCGAAATGCTGTCGCCGGTATGATCGCCCAATACCTTGTTGGTCAGGATATACCCGCCGCTTTCAGTAAGCTCGTCGTATGAAACGGGAGGGTCTCCGCCGAAAATAAAGTTATAGTAATCTCTGTTGTAATAACTGATATAGGCACGTCCGTAACCCACATCCTCAATGGTTACCCCATCGGGAAACACCCAG
Source organism: Oscillospiraceae bacterium (assembly GCA_022508885.1). Lineage (GTDB taxonomy): Bacteria > Bacillota > Clostridia > Oscillospirales > Ruminococcaceae > CAG-115. Next base: position 12,563 of record JAFLUG010000065.1, read on the forward strand.
TCTCCGTACTCCTTGCGTTCGGAATACACCTCGCCGAACAGATTGCTTCCCTCGATTTTATTTAAAATATCGCGATAGCCGAGCCTGTCGTCTTCTGTATATATTACAATGCTGAATTCGCAGAAATCGTTGGTAAAATCAGCTTCCTCTTTGGAATAATACTCTTCCGCTCCGCTCTGAATGTTTGTAGTGACCACTGTTACAGCCGAAAACAGCGCTATCGAAAGCGTTAGCGAAACGACAGTCGCGACAAAACGCTTGGGCTGGCGCATATTATTTCTCGAGGCTATCTTTCCCGTCCACCCGAATATAAGTCCGAAAAGCGAAAATCTGCGCACCTTTTTTACGGTGTTGCTCCGCTGGCTGATAGCCTGAACGGGCGACATTTTTATAACGCGCATTCCCGTTCCGT
>JAFLUG010000066.1 GCA_022508885.1 Oscillospiraceae bacterium
AATTTCAATTACCCCTACATTTCCGCAAGCGTTACGGAATTCTGGCGCCGCTGGCATATCTCGCTCGGCTCGTGGTTCCGCGACTATGTATATATACCGCTCGGCGGCAATAAACGCGGCAAAGCCCGTCAGCTTTTCAACATACTCGTTGTGTGGTTTCTGACAGGTATGTGGCACGGCGCGGCGTGGAATTTCATCATATGGGGACTTTTCTTTGCCGTGTTCCTCACGGTCGAAAAGCTGTGGCTGCTAAAGCATCTTGAACGCTCGAAGGTCCTATCCCGCGTCTATGTCCTTATCCTTGTGCTGATAAGCTTCGTTATCTTCAACGCGTCCTCAATGGCTGAGGCTGGCGCCGATCTCGCTGGGCTTATCGGAATAGGCGAAAACGGTATGATACCGATTATTTCATCAGAGGCGGTCTACAGTCTCAAGAGCTTCGCTGTCGTGATGATCATTGCCGTTATCGGCGCGACGCCGCTGCCGAAAAAGCTGGCGGAGAAATTCGCGAACGGTAAGAATACAAAGAGCGTCTGCAATGTCTGTGAGCCGGTTGTGCTTATGGCGCTTATGCTCGTTATGACCGCATATCTTGTTGACGGTTCGTTCAATCCGTTTCTGTACTTCAGATTTTAAGGGAGGAGGTCATAAAATATGAAATCATCGACCAAAAACATCGTAATCTGCATAGTGTTCGGTATCTTTTTCGCTGCAATGTTTCTGTGCTGTCTGTTTCTGCCTAAGCCCGAATTCTCTTACAGCGAACGCAGAAAGCTCGCGCAGATGCCGCCGATAACGGCTGAAACCGTCATGAACGGAAATGCCATGACCTCGTTTGAGACATACTCGACCGACAATTTCCCGCTGCGTGACACGTTCCGAACTCTGAAAGCCGTCACATCGGCGTATGCGTTCCGCCGTCTCGATAACAACAAGATCTATGTTGCCGACGGATATGCCGCAAAAATCGAGTATCCGATGAGGGAGTCTGCTCTTGATTATGCCGCGGACCGTTTCCGTAACGTGTATAACACGCTTCTCGCGGGCAAAACGGATAGTATTTATATATCCGTCATTCCGGACAAGGGCGCATTCCTTGCGGAAAAAAGCGGAAGGCTGTCAATGGACTACGGGCAGTTCGAGTCGCTTATGGCGGCAAAAACGGGCGATTTTGCGGACTATATCACGATATCCGACTTGCTCGGGCTGTCCGACTATTATAAGACCGACACCCACTGGCGGCAGGAAAACATCGTTGATGTGGCACAGAGACTCGCGTCCGAAATGGGAACGTCGGTTTCCGATACACATACGGTAAATGAACTTGACCACGGCTTTCACGGCGTATATTACGGGCAGTCCGCGCTTCCGCTCCCGCATGAAACGATATACTATCTGACAAACCCCGTCATCGACGAATGCAAGGTATACAACGGCGAGAAGAACAACGCCGAGATGGGCATGTACGATATGGAGCTTGCGGTAGGTTACGACCCGTACGAGATGTTTTTGTCGGGTTCGCTCTCGATGATAACGATAGAAAACCCGAACGCGGATAACGGCCGTCATCTCGTGCTGTTCCGCGACTCGTTCGGCTCAGCAATAGCGCCGCTGCTCGCCGAGGGCTACGCGAAAGTCACCGTTGTCGATATACGCTATATCCAGCCGTTCGCGCTCGGACGATTTGTTGATTTTGAAAATGCCGACGTGCTGTTTCTCTACAGCTCGCTTGTGCTGAATAACAGCGAGACGATAAAATAACGCTTATATAATTGGGTACTCCGCGTGAAACGGAGTACCCGCTTTTTCACCTTCGCGCTCAAAAGCCGGCGGATAATAAACCGATATGTTTTTTTTGAAAAAAATTAAATTTTTTTACAGAATTATGTAACCTTTTCGTTTAAAATTCCGTTTTTTATATTGAGGGGATAAAAAATCACCTCTTGGAAAATATTAACGTTAATATATGACATTCGGACGAAAGGGAATTACTGCAATGGAACAGACGGCAGAAAGATCCGCTGCGCGGAGTCTGAACAGCTTTCACGAAAGGGCATTTTCGGAAAATGAAAGCTCGCAATTCATTGATATCTTTTCGGAGCTTGATGAATATATTTCGCTGCATGAATCACACGAAAGGACAACAGCGGCAATGGAAGACAGTAAGATCGTTGAACTGTACTTTAAACGCGATGAGAACGCCATAAGACAGACTCAGCGCAAGTTCGGCAAACGCATCAGGAATATTTCAAGAAATATTACAGGCAGCGCCCTCACCGCCGAGGAGGTAGAAAACGACACCTATCTGCGCGCATGGGAGAACATTCCGCCTGCCGAGCCGGCTTCGTATCTGTTCGCGTTTCTGGCACGCATTACAAGAAACATTTCCATATCGCTCTGCCGCGAGCGCTCGTCGCTGAAGCGAAACGCCGTCCTTGTGGAACTGTCCGATGAAATGGCTCAGTGCCTGCCCTCAAGCTGTAACATCGAGGAAGAGGCGGAGGCCGATAACGTACTCGAGCTTATCAACAAATTCCTTTTCTCAAAAACGGAGGACAAACGAAATATCTTTATGCGCCGATATTGGTATCTCGACTCGGTGAGTGACATCGCAAAGCGCTTCGGGCTGTCGGAAAGCAACGTAAAGACCACGCTTTTCAGGCTGAGAGAAGAGCTGCGCAAGTATCTCGCCGAACAGGGCATAACGGTCTGAGTTTGCCGAAAATGAAAGGGGTTATTCTATGAATGACAACGGAAAAAATCTTCTTGAAAAAATAACCGATCTCGACCCTGAGCTTATCACCGGCGCGGAAAAAAAACCGCGCAGGATAAGCAATCTGTTCATCGGCATAACATCGGGAATGGCGACGCTGGCGGCCGCGGCGCTTATAGCCGTGGCGATAAACCACAATCTCCCGACAAAACCGCCGATAGTTGATACAAACAGCTCCGCTCCGTCCTCGGGTGAGAGTTCCGACAGCGCAACTGACAGCAACAACAGCAGTACAAGCACTTCTCAAGAGCCGGCAAGCGACCCGCCGCAGCTTGATTTCAGCGAGTATAGCTATCTGCCTGTAATTTCCTTTAAAGGACGAGTGACTCTCGGCGGTAAGGGAGGCGGCACGCTCGAATCGCTGTACTCAAGCGAGCTTGAGATATCAAGTCCCTGGAATGGCGCTGACCTTAAAACTATGCCGGTGTATATGTCGGGCTCCACCGAGACGCCCGACCTTGACAGAATGTACGCGCGCGTAAAGGAGATAGCCGCCGTGCTGGGGATTCCGGAGAACAGCCTCACTATCACCGACTCTTATGAGGATTTGACAAGCTCTATCGAGCAGCAGCGCAAACTTGCCAAAGAAGCGGGAGCAACTCCCGAGGAGATCGAGGCGCTTGTCGACCGTATGCTGCGATATATGAACAGCATGACATACGTTGAGGCCGAGACCGAGGGAATAAGTATACATCTGAACTCGGCGTATGCCGCACAGATCCTTTTCAGCGACCCTGTCGAACTGCCCGAGGTATACAATTTTACAAGCAACGCCACCACAGCAGAAAGAGATGAGGCGCTAAGCTATCTCGCGGAAAAATATAAGGAGCTTACGGGCTATGCCGATCCAATGCCGGGACAATCCCGTTTTTACGGAGACTATGTCTATGAGGCGGATGGCGAGCTTAAAGAGCAGATAGTCAATTACTGGATAAATACAACGCATTTTTCGTTTACCGAGAGCAGCGACAATCTTGATGTAATATGGATATATTCCGACAGCGCTCTTGAAAAGCTTGACGACTATCCCATACTCACCGCCGGGCAGGCGGAAGCTATGCTCAAATCCAATAAGTATGACGACGACAATAGAATGCCTGCCGACGCAAAGATACTGAAAACGGAAATGGTTTATTATAACATGGCGGGTTCTACGGCGGTAATGCCTTATTATGAGTTTTATGTCGCGACCGACATAGAGCCGGACGGAAACTATGATGTTATATGCGAGGTGTATAGCATCGCGGCTGTACCCGAGGAATTCATTGATATGGAAACAACGGACTATGGCGTTCGGGCGTAATAAGCAAGACAATATTGCGAGCAGAAATAACGGTTAACATCGTACTGAAAAGGCGGTGTGCATAACATCGCCTTTTCCGGGCACAAGCTTCTGGATAATAGAATGATAATATGCGCTTTTACTAAATTATTTGAGAGGATTTACTTATGAAAAAAAATATTGCAGTTACGGCGCTTTTTTTGACAGCCACTATGCTGACGGCTTGCTCGGAAAATTCCGAAAGCCATAACAGCGCGTCAGACAGCACACAGACAAGCTCGGTTTCGGATAATATGAGCAATCTCGGATTGAGTATGTCCGACGGTCATTTCGGTACGCCAGAAAACACCGTCAACGAAATTACGGCACAGTTTGAAACACCCTTCGGCGAGCCTGCGGATCTGACAAACGCCGTTGTTACGGGTATTGACGGAAATATCCCGTTTTCGGAAATGACAGCAGACAACTGGCTTTATGTTACCTGTGACTATGTTTATCTCGCCGAGCCGCTTGGTTTCTCTTACAACAGCGATGACAACGCGGATATTTTCAGCGAGAGCGACCTTACGTTTAAAGGTGTTCCCGAATCGGTCGTTCACACATATAAAAAGTACAAGGTCGGTGATAAGATTGGCGGGCTTACCCTGAAATATGCCTCAACATCTTTTGCGTCTGATCTTTCAACCAATTCACCGAAGTATTTTAACGGAGGTATGGCGGTCTTTGACGGACAGCTCACCCTTACGGGAAAATGCAGACTTTCTCCCGAGGATGAGATGTATATTACAAAACGCGATATTCAGTTTATTCCCGATTCAAATAGCTGCATACTGCCGATCATGAACTATATGGCAGACGAGAATGGCAGTGAGCAGCTTATGAGGGGAATGGCAAGCAATTTGACTTGGTGCGACGAATATATGGATATGATCACCCTCGGAAACGCCGATGACTATTCCGATCTCGATTTCAGGAAATTCCCCGACGACGGGTCATTTGTAGATGTAAGGGTCACAGTGGACAAAGTAAGGCTTAGAAACGAGTTAAATCTGAGCGTTGGCTTCCGTGCTGAAATACTCGAGCTGGAAGTTCTTTGACCTGTTTTGCGCAGACCTTAAAGCTGTATACGGTGCAAGGTCTGCGCAGAACGCAGAAGAGCGGGGGCGATATCCCGATATTTACCGCAGCATTACATTACTCTAAAAAATCGCACCGCCCTCGGTCTTGTGCGTTTTACAAAATATCCGGGAGAATTTATCATGAAGACACACATTAAAATCATAGCATTATCATTAGCAACAGCACTTTCAGCAATATTTGCCGCGGGGTGCGATGTTTCGGAAGATCCCTCCGGCATGAACGGGGATTCCGTAAACGAATCAACAACAAACATCTCTGAAAATTCCGAACAGGCAAACTCCGACAAAGCTCCCGAAAGACAAAAGCCCGACGGAGAGCCTACGATTTTGATAGGACTTGACGGAGAACCGATCTATACGTCCGAAATTACGGAGGTGAGAGATGCCGCCGACAATCCGGCTTCGGTTGACGATATTGCCGCCGATAACCTTGATTTTGTCGCCCTTTGCGAGGGTTTTGTATATCTGAAGGAATCAACGGGGAATTCATATAATACACATGATAATCCCGAGCTTTTCGACGGATTTTCGTATACGGGTGAAACTCCCGAAAACACAAACGAATGGAAACGCGTAAATGTCGGCGACAAGATATGCGGACTTACTCTCAAAAGCGCGCAGACGGGCTTTCGCATAAAAGATCATTACGATTTTCCCGAAAAATATTTTGACCCGACTAAGCAATTCTGCGAGTTTGAGGGAGAGATAACGCTGATGGGCTATTTATCCATCACACCAAGAAATCTATATGAGCCCGACGGCGGCACCATGGAAATTTCGTTTATCGATACGTCTCTGCCAATAATGGCAACCGGCTTGAAAGAAGATCTGAGCGGGTATGGCAATATGTTTACCAGGCACGTCGACGTCAACGGAAGTTTGAGCGGTTACACCGAATGTGAAAATATTCAGTTTGACGAGACTATGCAGAATACCTCGGTTTATCTTGGCGGTCTTAAAGCCGGTGATATCGCGAAGGTCAAGGTAAAAATAAGCGGTCTTAGACTCCGCTCGGGAGGTTACATGACTGCGCATCTTGAGGATATCGAGGTTCTTTCCGATGTTATAATTCACGCTGACGACCGTATTTAAAATATCGCGACATTATTTTTCAAAAGGATTATCCTCAGTCTTGTGCGCTACAGAAAGGCAGTATCATAATGAAAAAATTCATAGTATGCGTCTCGGCTCTTGCTCTGACAATATTTCTGGCGGCTGTCAGCGCGGTCGTATTCCTATCGTTTACGGTAGCGGCTCTGGTGGTCACTGTCGCGAGCGGCGATAACCCGAAAGTACCGCCCGACATTGACTATGAGCTATCAGCCGAAATAACGCCGCACGTCGGCGAAAACCCTGAACCCACAGACAATGAAACAAGCAATACCACAGTTTTTGAAACATCCTTTTTACTTCGGATATAACTTATCAAATCAAATTATGAAACATTTTCAGGAGCGCTTATGGATAAAAATCAAATAGCCGAAATATTAAAAACACGATCAAAAACCTCACAAATCCTGTCAACCCTGTTTTTCCCTGCCGCCGCCTTGTATTACGAGCTTCTGCTCAGAATTTTCGACTCCAAATATACGCCGTTTTTCTCGGCGGGCTTACTGCGGGCGGTGCTGTTTTCTCTGGCGGCGGGGCTTCTTATTTCGCTTATCCTGAACCTTATCCCCCAAAAAGCAGTTTCAAGGATACTCGGCGGAGTATTTATTGGAGCGGACATTCTGATTTTCTGCATTGAGCGCGGCTGCCGCTCGATGTTCGGGCTGTATTTCGGACTTGCGACTGTAAGCTCTATGACGGGAGAAGCAGTGGGCGGCTTTGCGAATATAGTCTGGGCAGGATTTCTCAGCATAATCCCGTTTTTCATTCTTTCGCTGGTTCCCGCGGCAGTCTTTATCATTTTTCGGAAAGATATCATCAGCGATAAAAAGAACGATAACATAATACATATATCGGCCGCGTCGGCGGCTGTGATATGCCATCTGGCGGCGGTTATGCTGTCGCTTATGGGAGGAGCAAAGAATTATTTTACTTACGACTTCACCGCCAACAATGCCGTTTCCAATTTCGGTCTGGTAAGTTCAATGCAAATGGAGCTGGTGTATTCGGTAATAGGCGTGCCGCAGGCGGACCTCGGGAGCTATATCGAAAAGCCCTCTTTACTGCCCTTAAGCCCCACGCCCGGCGTGCAGACGAACCCCGAAGAAAGCTCCGACTCTACCGACTTGCCCATAGAATACGGCTTTAACATCATGGATATCGACTTCGAGACGCTTTCCGCCAATACATCGGACGAGACCCTAAAGTCTATGCATAAATATTTCGGCAGTCTTACGCCGTCACAGCAAAACGAATACACCGGCCTGTTCGCCGGCAAAAACCTGATTTTTATTACTGCCGAGGCTTTTTCGCCCTACTTCATAAGCGAGGAGCTTACGCCAACGCTGTACCGTCTGACGCATGAGGGATTTGTGTTCAACAACTACTACCAGCCCGACTGGACTCAGTCCACCGTCGGCGGCGAAATAGCGAACACAACGGGCATAATCCCCACATGGATAGACGGAAAGTGGGCGTCCGTGGCCGCGGCAAAGGACCATATGCCGTTCGCTCTCGGAAATCAGTTTGCGGCTCTCGGCTACAATACTCCCGCGTGGCATGATCATCTCTACTCGTACTACGGCCGGGACAAATACCTGACCGCCTTCGGCTATGATTACAAGGGCGGACAGGGCGGCGGACTGGTGATACCAAACGGCTACAGCTGGCCCGAGTCAGACCTTGAAATGATGCAGGCAACGGCGGACAGCTATATCGACGACTATGTAAACAACGGAAAACCCTTTCACGCCTACTATATGACCGTAAGCGGTCACGCGGAATACAGCTTTCTCGGAAACGCCATGGCGTCCAAAAACAAAAAAGCGGCACAAGCCGCTTACCCCGACGCGTCCGAGGCTGTTCAGGCATATATCGCCTGCAATTTAGAGCTTGAATACGCGATGGAATATCTTGTGGACAAGCTCGAAACCGCGGGGATAGCCGAGGATACCGTGATAGTTCTGGCTGCCGACCACTATCCTTACGGTCTGATGTCGGACAGCGCGGATCATTATAATGAGCTGAGGGGCTTTGAGGACACCGAGCTTGACACGTCAAGATACCGCAACGCGCTTATCATGTGGTCAGCGTCTATTGAAGAACCGATAATTGTGGATACTCCCTGCTCATCTATCGACATACTGCCTACTATTTCAAACCTGTTCGGACTGGAGTATGACTCACGTCTGATGATAGGGCGCGACATATTCGCGCAAAATTTCGAACCAAGCCAATATTCAAGCTGTATGCCGCTTGTCATTTTCATCAACAACCACGGGCAGGGACATAGCTGGATAACCGCCGCGGGAGTATATGAAGCTTCAACCGGTATATTCACGCCAAACGAGGGAATAACAGTCGACAATGATTATGTCAGCCGCGTAAAACATCTTGTCGAGGGCAAGATCAATTATTCAAAGCTGATTTTATCCAAAAATTATTACAAGGCTGTATTAGGCGTGAGATAAACAGGAATTGTTCGGTCTTAGAACCCGGTCTTGGGCAGAGTTTTTAAAGCAAGCGCCCGCCCCGTTTATGGGCGGGCGCTGAATTATGCGCGCGAAAATCAAAGCCTCTTTGTGAATATCTCGTCAAGGATCCTGTACAGATACATATCCTCCATATTCCAGGTTATGTTTTTCGTTATCATCTCGTAGCTTATCACATAGACCTTACCGCTTTTGCCCGTTATTTCATGGTGCATTACGGAAAACACGCTCTGCTCTTTCAGACTGTCATATATTTTATCGCATTTATAGGTCTTGAACATCATTATGTTGTTGATGACCATGATGTTGTCCTTATAGAACTGCTCAAGCTCGCTGTCATAGAGATAATCTATATTATTGTAGCTCTCTTCAGTCGTGGGAGGCGTTATTCCGCGCTGAAGCTCGATTTTTCTGTCTGTCTTGTTGTAGATGACTATACGCTCGATTATGAAATATTCCATAATATCGTTTAAAATGCTTTCCAGCGCATACTCTTTGCCGCACATATCGAGATCGACAATGTGACATACCGCTTCGCTCTTGCTTAGTCCGCGTCTGCCCGCTACACCAAGCTCCCTGACTTCTGTCCCGAGCACCTCTTCAACGCTTCCGTGCTTTTCCCTGTCGTATGTAATATAACGGTTCTTGCCCTTGAACTTCGCGCGGTACAGCATATGATCCGTCAGATCGAACAGCGTGTTGTAGTTGTCCGCGTCGTCCGGAAAGGTCGCGCAGCCGATGGACGTGCTGACATAAAATCCGTCGTTTTCTTCATCATACGCCCTGAAGATATTGTTTTTTATGCCGCGAAGAATGTTCTTTATCTCCTCGTATATGGTAAAGTTGTCAAACACCACAACAAACTCGTCTCCGCCTATGCGTCCCGCTTTTCCGAAGTTTCCTACCTCGCGGCTGATGATAGCGGCACATTTTTTCAGCACAGCGTCACCCGTTGCGTGACCGAACCGGTCGTTTACGTTTTTGAAATTGTCAATGTCGATTATCGCAAGCGAGACCTTCTGCTCCTTATTCGCCATGAGCTTCTTGCAATAATTGGTGATATCCTCCTTGAGGATAAGTCCAGTGAGCTGATCTCGGCGTACAGCTTCCTGCATAGACCTTATTCTGGTGCTTCCGATATTTCCGACGGTTCTTACATGAACATCCTCATCGTAAATAGCCGTCCCCACATAGCGGATATTTTCCTCGCCCTCTTTGTTGATAAACACGCCGGAAAAACTTCTGATCCCGTTTTTCAGATTGGCGTCAAAGATAGTCAGTTCTTCCTGAGATTTATCGGCGAGCACCTTAGATACGCGCTCGTGCCAGTAGTCCAAACCGGAGCTGAAAAGTATCTGCTCCTTGCCTTCGTTATAGCGGCAGCAGACTATGCTGTTTTTCAAACGGTCATATGTGAAAAACACGCTGTCAAACTGTGACAGCAGCGCGTTTGCGGCACGGTTCTTTTCTCCGAGGGCAAGATATCTGTCAGACATCTTTTCGGCCTCGATCATGATGATACGCACCTGGTCCTCGGCGTCCACAGGCTCAAGATAGCATACCATAGGACACGGAACATTATCACGCGTAAGAACATCTAAAATAAATATCTTGCCGTATGACTTGGCTCTGATATGCTCGAGGAGTCTTCTAAGAGAATTACCCACCAACAGAGAGTCAAATGTGGAGTAAAGCAGACGCTCGCCGCGGAAATCGTAAAACGCCCCGTTAGCGGTGATATAAGTGTAATCCGTAGTACTGATCCTTGCCTCGTAACAATATCCATACTGTGTATCCATAAATATGCACCCAACTCGAAAGCACCGCGCTTCCGAACTCCTTTTCTTTTTATGTACTCAGTTTGTTTGTAAATTCCAAGCCCTGATTATATTTTACCCCAACAGCGGCGATTTGTCAATACCAAATTAAACCCGAACGCGCTATGGACGTTTATATTGACAAAAATGCCGTGATATGATAAAATGGTTACTAAGATAAATCGGAATTTGTGTTATAAAAGCAGTTTGAAAACAGAAAAAGTGAGGAAGCAACTAATATTATCGCGATAGTTGGTAGAAGCAACTGCGTGTTTGTGCTAATCTGGAAGCACAAAAAAGAAAGGAGGACCTATATATGAGGTTCAATATATTAGTTGCTGCTTTAGCAGAAAACGGTGATATGCCGGGAGAGCAAACAGGAAGTTCGTTCAGCTTGGTGGCGTTTCCTATTTTACTTATCCTTGGCATTGGCTTGACAGCTATCTCCGTGTACCTTGTTATTCTGGTAATCAAGGCATTGCGGCGGTATCTGCGTTCTTCCGAAGTTAGGGCGGAAAAGGCGCTTGTCCGAAAAACATTGGGAGAAACGCTGAAAGATCATCGCATACAGTGCAATATGACACAAGAGTTTGTGGCAGAAGCACTGGGTGTAAGTCGGCAGGCAGTGTCGAAGTGGGAAACAGGCTCGTCAGAACCGAGCACCGCCAATCTGCTTGCCTTGGCAAAATTGTACAGGGTTTCTGCCGAAGAATTGCTAAAAAATGTTTCAATAGAAGAACCACCGAAAAACACATAAATTGTTAAGCACATCAATAATATAAATTCTGATTTACGCGAGTAATCGAATAACAGAACAAGCCCGAAGCAGTCATACCAAACCGCTTCGGGCTTTGCTTCTTTATGAACGCACTCCTATTTTGTAAAGATCAGATCTCGGTCACTGTTCCGATAAACAGCGGCAGATTCGCGTTTGTGTCGATTATCATATAAACAAACGGACGGTTGAGGTAAACCTCCTTGATATCCTCGGGCATCATCATCGCGCCCTCGGTATTCATTTCAACCGCCGTTACAGCTCCCGCCTTTGTTCCCTTTTCGGCTACCTCGATATAGGTCTTGTGAAGGACGCGGTTTATATAAAGCCCGCTGTTGTCGTCCATGCTGCCGAGCTTTGAAAAATCGGCAAGAGAGCCGCTGAACGCGTCGGTCATTCCCATATCCTTAAGGCAGTCGTTAAGCAGATAACTGCACTCGCTCTTAAATTTCGGTATCGAGGTATAAACGGTTTCGCTCTGCTTATTTGCGAGGATATCCGCGAGCTTTTCTCCCGTAAGAGAATTTACATAGTCCGAAAGCGAAACGCCCTCGTCGGGAAGCAGCGCCGCAAACGCGTATTCCCCTCCCGAATAGTACTTGATAAAGCCCTTGGCGTTTTCATCCGTGAGATAAGAATGCTCGGTAGCGTACATAAAGTCCGCGAGCTGCTTGGTCTTGTCCTCTTTGAAGAAATTCCCCTGGTTTACGTCCGAGCGTTCGTAAATGCTCGCCCACTCCGCCTCAAAGGCAAGCGCGTTTATAAGGTACATAACAGCGTCCGCGGGAATTTCGTCAATTATCTTGTCGATCATTCCGTTTGTGTTTTGCTTTACCCAGAGGTTTATATCGTCGAGCGCGGAACCGCTGAAATCCGACTTGTAAATGCCCGCGCCGTAATAATTGGCGTTAGTCTGAAGGAAATCGCGGTTTGGAACAAAATCCGCGCGGTCGGAAAACCATATCGAATTCGCGACACTCAGCTTGTATTTGTCACCCTGCGCGAGGGAATTTGTATACGCGTAAATATACTCGTTAAGCTCGTCTATCGGCATTCCGAGAGCCTGCTCCATCTGCGCGAGCGTTTCCTTATCCGCGCCGTTTGCTGTCATAGACAGCGCGCACAACACCGAAAACGGTGAAACCAGCGTGTTTTCTCCGCTCTCTTCGGTATTTTTAAACAGCTCCAACGCAAAATCCATAAGCCCTGTGTTGTTCTTCAGGTCAACATTTGTTTCAACCTTATCGGGAACAATACCACTCATCAGATCGTCGGCTTTTACTCTTGCGCAAGCCGTAAGCGACAGTACAAAACCCATACATAAAATCAGTGCTAAGATTTTTTTCATAATTCATTCCTCCTTTTGGGATAGTTTGGGTCGTTCGTAAGTAATACCGAATGATTGTCAAAAAAGTTGCAGAAAAAATAAAGTCTTTGGAAAAGGGGTTTGGGGGAAAACCTTTCTACAGAAAGGTTTTCCCC
>JAFLUG010000067.1 GCA_022508885.1 Oscillospiraceae bacterium
TGCGAAAAATCCGCTTCGCAATCCGAGCATTTCGGTTTATGTGAACAGGCTCTAAATCAGAAAAAATAATCCGAGGCATCGCCCCGGATTATTTTTATGAACAAAAGCTTACAGGCATAACGGGTTCTCCGTCTGACACTGAAGAGCTACTGTAGTACTATCTTTTTCGGAAACGCTTCTTTTCTCATAATCCCCCACATTTTATCAATATACGCGAGCGTGTAATAATTCTCGAAATAGTGATAATAAAACGCGCCCTTGAGGGTCATCTGATAAACGCCGTTGTCCGAGGTTATAAGGTTCAGCTTTTCGGCGAGCCTGACCTCCTTGCCGTAATACTCTTCAAGCGGAACGCCGAAGAATTTCTCAAAATCGCGCGAATCGACCTTTGTCGAATACGCCGTCCAGAACAGCCAGTAGACCATTCTCTGCCGAAGGGTAAAGCGCAGGGTAAGCGATGTGGGGAGTCTGCCGCTATGAACGCGCTTGCAGTATTCGTCAACATTAAAGGTGTTTATCTTGAACTGCTTTTTGAGAAGCGTTGTTGCCGAACAGCCGAAGCCGAGGAAATTCTCCCTTGTCATTGAGGAGTACTTAGCGGAGGGGTCATTGGAAAATGTCCAGATAGAATCGCGGCGGTAGCCTTTGCTCTGACAATACAGCGTGATCTTATCGAGCAGCTCCCTTTTTTCCCTGTTATCCATCGCCTTTACCGGACTTTTCGTAAAGGTAAAATCAATGAAAGGATAAATAGCGACATGGTTCGCTCCGCTCGAAAACGCAAGCTCGATATCGCTTTTCAGGTCCTCAAAGGTCTGATTAGGAAGCGCGAAAATGAAATCCATTGATACCGTTTCAAATCCCACATTTTTAAGCGCCTCTGACATCTTTTTACAGTCGAATTTCCTTCTGCCTAAAACAGACAGGAATTTATCCTGAAACGACTGTATTCCTATGCTGATTTTTGTTACTCCCGAGGCTTTCAGCGCAGACAGCGTTTCGTAATTTACATTGTCGGGGTGAAGTTCTATGCCTATGCCCTCGGTTATGATAAAATACTCGTTGATTACTGAAATTATATCTCCTATGCGATTTACGGCGAGCGCGGGAGTTCCTCCGCCGAAATAAAGACTTGTAACTCTTTTCTTTTTGAATTTTGTTCCGACCAAACGTATTTCCTTGATAAGCGCGTTTATATATTTATCCATTTTCTCTTCGCTGTACAGTTCCTTGCAGTATGGGCAAAAAGAGCAGAGCTGCTTACAAAACGGGATATGCACATAAAGTCCCAGGCTTTCGCATGAGCCGTATTTCAGCCGGTTGTCATACTCGTTTTTAAACTCAAACGGCTTTAGCGAGCGCGTAAGGTAGCTTCGCGCAAAAGACGCCAATTCGTTCATTTTTCCACCTCAGATATACTTAAGATAAGTTTTCAGCATTTCGGCGATTATTTTTACGTTTCCTCCGAATAACAGCGTATATTCGGCGACAAAGAAATAACCGCATTTTTCGCACAGGCCGTCTACGCTTATACATCTTCCGCAGACGCTGAGCTTACCGTTTTCCATAACGACGCACTGGCGGCAGGGAGTGGGGAAGCTGTTGTTTATAAGATACGGAAACGCGCTTTTTAAATTAAATACGGGCGCGCCCTCTTTCATCATTTGGGAAATTACTTTACAGCACTTCGCCTTTTCCTTTTTGGTAAGAGCAAGCTCTGCCGTATCGGGATAGGGAGTGTGGAAGTTGAACGAAACGGCGCGGACGTTCTTCGTTTGTTTTGCCAGCTCGCAGACGCTTTTCACCGCCGACTTGTTTATTTTGTTTATCGCCATATAAAAGCAGATATTATCCGACGCGGCGTTATTTATGTTGTGTAAAATAAGGTCGTAGGTATCGCCCCGGACAGCGTTATGACGGGCTCTGTCGCCGTCAAGGCTGAGCAGGATGAGGTCTGCCTCGGGCAGATCGAGCGGAAAAGTGCCGTTCGTCACGACATTTACGATAAGAAAGCCCATTTGCTTTGCCTCGATAACAAGGTCGCGGAGAGTTTTCCCTCCGCTTTGCCACATAAACGTTTCTCCTCCGCAGAAGAAAAGTATTCTCACTCCCATTATGTAAAGCTGCTTCATCTCGTTTTTTATCCGGCGGTATGGGTGAACTACGGCGGTTATGTTGTTTACGGAGCAGTGTTTACAGTGCAGATTACATTTATCTGTAAGAATTATCGTACCCAGAATCGGCGGTCTTTGTCTTCCTAAAATTGAATCAACGCCGTATTTCGCAAGATACGCAAAGCTTGATACTTTCATAAAAACCTCGAAAAAAGAAAACTGTATTACTTGAATTAGTACAGTTGTATTATAGCATATAAATTATCTCTTGTCAATAGCTTTTCGGAATTTCAGCGTAAAAATCAATTACCCGAAGCTGATCGTATACAACTGACATTACATCTGTCCTACGGCGCTTTTTTCATATTACGTCGAAAATACACTTGAAATGCGGCGGAGAATATGATACAATGAAAGCAGTAAGTTTTAAGGAGCGTGTGATACGGAAGTACCGCACGATCCGAGCGTCCGCCTTTGGAAATGTTCTGTGTGCGGAACGTATTGCCAAAGGCGGCACGCCTTAAGGAGCGTGTGATACGGAAGTACCGCACGATTCGGGCGGCTCGCCTTACAGAGCGTGCGGTATAGAAGTATCGCACTATTCGAGCAACAACATTTGACAACATACCGCGTATGAGACGTATTGCAAAAGGCGGCTCGCCTTGGGGGGATTTTGTTTGAAATTATTGATGATCCAAGCGTGGAATTCCGATGAGACCTCGTACAGAGGTAAATTTTCGGAGCTTCTGTCCTATCCGTCGCTGACTCTGGCAGTGTTGTACTCACTGATACCAAACGGCATTTTTGATAAAATCGACGTGGTGGACGAAAGCTCTCAGCGCGTGAATTATGATAAAGAACAATACGATCTGGTAATGATCTCTTTTGAGACATCCTCCGCGCTGTCCGCGTACAGACACTGCAAGGCGTTCCGTGAACGCGGGACGTATACCGTCTGCGGCGGATATCACGCGACAGCGCTGCCTGATGAAGTCGCTGAGTATTGCGATACTGTCATTGTCGGTCCGGCGGAGAACGCTGTTCCTGAATTTATCCGTGATTTCACCGAGGGCGCTCCAAAGCCGCGCTATTGCGATTTTAACATCTGCGCGGCAAATTTCCCGATACCCGCGCGCGATAAGATCACGGGGCGAAAGAAGCTCAAGATCCCGGCAATCATAGCAAACCGCGGCTGTGCAAATCACTGCAAGTACTGTTCTATGACGGGTATGTGGAAAAACGACCGGCGCCCAATAGAGAGCGTTGTGAACGAGATACGTTCGCTTCACACGAAAATGCTTATTTTCTACGATCCGAATTTCTTCGGTGACAGAAACTACGCTCTTTCTCTGATGGAGGCGATAAAACCTCTTAAAGTCCTGTGGGCGGCAGACGCAACCGCGGATTTCGGGTATGACCACGAGCTTATGCAGGCCGCCTACGACAGCGGCTGCAGAGGGGTGCTTATCGGCATGGAGTCGATGAACCCCGATTCTTTGAAAAGCGCGGCAAAGAGGTTTTATAAAGCGGATAAATACAAGGAGATAGTTGATAACATCCACAGCCACGGAATTGGCGTAAACGGCTGTTTTGTCCTTGGATTTGACAACGACACCGAAGAAGAACTGCTGGCGCTTCCCGAGCGTATAGAACATCTGGGACTCGATTTGTGCCGTTTCGCGATGCTTACTCCGTATCCCGGAACGCGTCTGTTTGATGAATTCGACCGCGACAGCAGAATTACAACCAAAAACTGGAGTCTGTATAATCAGCACATAGCTGTTTTCCTTCCCAAGAATATTACCGCCGGGCGTCTCAATGAGATATACCGTCAGGTATGGAAAAAAGCCTACACATGGAAAAGCGTCATGCGCCGCGTCTGGGGTTCTCCGCTGAGGAAAACCTCTAAAGTGTTTGTTTTATTGGGCGCGAATATCGGCTTTAAATTCCTTGGGATCGACAAAAAGTATAAGAAATGAAAATTGTTTTTATCCGTCTGAATATGTTTGAGCATATCGGAAGCGACGCAATGAAGCCGATCTTGTTCGGGATAATAAAAGGGCTTACGCCGCCGGAGCACGATATAACCTTTATTGACGAGCGCGCCGAGCGTCTGCCCGAGAAAATCGACGCGGACATCATAGCGTTTTCCGTTGAGACCTTTACGGCAAAGCGCGCGTATGTGCTCGCGAAAAAATTCAGGACAGACCGCAATATCATTGTTATGGGCGGCTTTCACGCGAGCGTTATGAGCGATGAGATGCTGGAGTATGCCGATACTGTACTTGTCGGCGACGCTGAGGGTACTTGGGAGAATTTTATCAAAGACTGCGAGAAGGGTTCGCCGAAAAATATCTACCTTTCGGAAGAATCACTGCCGCTAAAGCCGATATCTCATTTCCGTGATGTTTACCGTCACCGGTATTACAGGCTTGGAGTGTATCAGATATCGCGCGGCTGTAAATGGAACTGCGATTTCTGTTCAATAAAAACAATGTACAAAATTGTCCGCCGAAAATCCGCCGAGACGGTTTTTGAGGAGCTTAAAGCCTCAAAGGAAAAAATTCTCTTCTTTGTGGACGACAATTTATTTTACGATAAAAATTCCGCGTTGGAGCTGTTCCGCGCGATAGCTCCGCTGAAAAAACGCTGGGCCTGTCAGATAAGTATGGACGCGGCAAAGGATGATGCTCTGCTTGGCGAAATGAAACGGGCGGGCTGTTTTCTTGTACTTATGGGTTATGAAAGTTTAAACGCCGAAAGTCTCGGCGAAATGCATAAGATCGCCAACTCCGCCGCCGATTATGAGGAAATAATACGGCGTATCCACAAGCATGGAATGCTGATTTACGGAACGTTTGTGCTGGGCTGCGACGGAGACGGACCCGATGTGTTCAAAAAAACCTACGATTTCGCGGTCAGAAATAATCTTGCTGTCACCAATTTCAACCCGCTTATCCCGATGCCGGGCACAGGGGTCTACCGTAAAATGGAGTCTGAGGGACGGCTGTTGTATAAGAAATGGTGGCTGTCCGATAACTACCGCTACGGCGACACCGCGTTCGTTCCTCAAAATATGACTCCCGAGGAGCTTCGGGACGGATGTCTTAAAATGCGAAAGGATTTTTATTCCGTAAAGTGTATCTTAAAACGGCTTTTTGGTAATCCGCACAATCTTAAGCCGTATAATCTCGGAGTTTTTCTGGCAATAAACCTTATCTCTCGGCGGGAGATTCAAAAAAAGCAAGGACAGCTTTTAGGAGGGATCTTGAATGCGGCTGACGTTGATTAAACCTAATATCGGCAGACGAGAGCACAGTCTATATGTAGACGAAGGACGTATGGAGCCGCTGCCGCTTGGTATCCTCGCGGCGCTTACTCCTCCCGATGTCGATGTCGTCATGTACGACGACCGCATGGAAGCTATCCCATACGACGAGCAGACAGATTTAGTAGCAATTACCGTCGAGACCTTTACGGCGCGGCGCGCTTACGAAATAAGCGCCGAATACCGAACGCGCGGCGTAAAGACCGTTATGGGCGGAATGCACGCTATGCTTATTCCCGAAGAGGTGGAGGAGCATTGCGACTGTGTTATCGTGGGAGACGCCGAGGCGGTCTGGGGTGAGATGATATCGGATTTCAGAAACGAAAGGCTCAGAAAGCGCTACACCGCCGAGCAGCCGAGCTGTCCGCAAAACGGTATAATCGCGCGGCGCGATATTTTCGAGGGCAAGGGCTATCTTCCGATAACGCTGCTTCAATTTTCGCGCGGGTGTACCCACAGGTGCAGCTTCTGCGCGTCGTCGGCATATTTCAAAGCAAGGCATTTCTGCCGCCCTGTGGACGAGGTCATTCGCGAGATAAAGTCGCAGAAGAGAAAGCTGTTGTTTTTTGTGGACGACAATATCGTATGCGACCGCGAGCGCGCGAAGGAGCTTTTCCGCGCGCTTATCCCGCTGAAGCTCCACTGGGTCAGTCAGGGAAGCATGGATATGCTCGAGGACAGAGAGCTTATGGAGCTTATGGTGAAAAGCGGCTGTCTGGGGCTGGTCATAGGTTTTGAGTCGATAACTCCCGAGAGCATTTCCGAAATCCGCAAAGCCACAAACCGCAAGGGCTCGGGAAATATGTACGAAGAACAGATAGAACAGCTTCGGAAATGGGGCTTGCAGACGTGGGCGGCGTTTACGGTGGGACACGACGGCGACACCGTGGAATCTATCCGCGCGACCTGCGATTTCGCGATAAAAAACAAATTTACCTTCGCCGCGTTCAATATCCTTATGCCATATCCCAATACTCCGCTTTATGAGAAGCTTCAACGTGAAGGACGGCTGCTGTACGGCGGAAAATGGTGGCTGCACGAGGACTACCGTTTTAATTATTGCAGTATCGTTCCTAAAAATATGACGGCGGACGAGCTTACGGAAATATCGTTTGACTGCCGCCGCCGCTTTAACAGTCCAAGTTCCATTTTCACGAGAGCCTTTGAGCCGCGAACGAATATGCGCACGCCCTACCGCTTTATGACTTATCTCATTTACAATCCGCTGTTCAGAAAAGAGGTTTTCAAAAAGCAGGGTCTGCGGTTTGGATTGAATGCAAAGGAGGAGCAGACGTGAAAGGTTTGATAAAGCCAATCGTCGAGTATTCCGAAACGGATATTTCCGCTATGTTCAGGCTTATGTCGGAGTTTTACGATAATATGGACGAAGCGGTGTTTCGCCGTGATTTCGCGGACAAGGACTACTGCCTCGCTTTGTACGACAGCAATAAAATCGTCGGTTTTACAACTCAGAAATTACTCACAATAAATGTTGACAATAAGGATATACACGGTATTTTCTCGGGAGACACCATAATACATAAGGATCATTGGGGCGACATCGAGCTGTTTCGCGTTTGGGCGAAATTTTGGTTTGAGTACGCGGAAAAGTACGACGAATTCTATTGGTTTCTCATCTGCAAGGGCTATAAGACCTATCGCATAATGCCGCTGTTCTGGAGCGAGTACTATCCGAATTTCAGAACTCCCACTCCCGAACATGAGCAAAAAATAATACACGAGTACGCCTCGTTCCTTTATCCCGAAGATTATAACCCCCGAACGGGCGTCATCGAGTACCGTCATGTTAAGGACAAGCTGCGCGCGGGCGTAGCGGACGCGGATACAAGCAAAATGAAAAACAAGGACGTGGCGTTTTTCTGCAAGGCGAATCCCGGTCACGCCGAGGGAAACGACCTCGCCTGCCTCGCGAAAATAGACAGAGCGTGCCTGAAGCCCCGCGCTCCGGAGATATTGTTCTGATGACGGCGAGATTTTTCAACGGGATCTCTCGCTTGTTGTTCCGCGGAGAGCACAACAGATTTATGAAGCCGTGCGACATCGGGCAGGTGCAAGGCGAGTATTTAATGTCCCTTATCACGGGCAATGCCGGTACTGTTTACGGAAAGAAATTCGGTTTTTCGGAGATAAAAAGCTACGCGGATTTTGCCGAAAAGGTGCCGCTGACATTCTACGAGGATTACGAGCCTTATATTGAGGCTATCTCCGACGGGGAAAAACGCGTTCTCACTGCCGAAGACGTAACTCTGTTAGAGCCTACGAGCGGCTCCTCGGGCGGCAGAAAGCTTATCCCGTACACAAAGTCTTTGCAAAGGGAGTTTCAGCGAGGGATAAGACCGTGGCTGTACGATATCTACACCAACGTCGGGGGCGTGTGCAACGGCAAAAGCTATTGGTCGATAACCCCCGTTACCTCGGGCAAGGAATATACAAAATGCGGTATCCCGATAGGCTTTGAGGAGGACGCGGCGTATTTCGGAAGGCTCGAGCAGGCGGTCATGCGCAGGCTTTTCGCGGTTGACAAGAGCGTGAAGTTTGCGGGGAGTATTGAGGAGTTTTATTTTCAGACGGCGCTGCAGTTGCTTGAGTGCGGGCCGCTGTCGCTTATTTCCGTGTGGAACCCGACGTTTCTGACTATTCTTTGTGATTTTATCCGCGGCCACTCTTCCGAGCTATCGAAAAAGCTTCCGCGAACCGTTTCCGAGCGGCTGATTTGCGCGGTATCCGAAAACCGCTTCGATAAGCTCTTTCCCGATCTTAAGATCATAAGCTGTTGGGCGGACGGCAGCGCGGCGGACGATATCGGCGGCATAGCGGAACGGTTTCCGGGCGTTTATGTTCAGCCAAAGGGCTTACTCGCGACTGAGTGCTTTACGTCGTTTCCGCTAATCGGCGAGGAAGGCTCACGGCTAAGCGTTTATTCACACTTCTTTGAATTCAGGAGATTATCGGACAACGTTATACTCACCGCCGAACAACTCTCAAAGGGCGAATACGAGCTTATCGTGACGACGGGCGGAGGATTTTACCGTTATCAGATCGGCGACATAATAGAGGTGCTTGAGACATATCCCGACCGACCGCCGCGTATCCGTTTTCTGCGCAGAAGCGGCGTCACTTCCGATCTTTGCGGCGAAAAGCTTACCGAGAGCTTTGTGCGGAGCGTCTGCGCGTCTCTTGGCATAGCGGGTGGCTTTTGCCTGCTGGCTCCTGAGGGAAAACAGTATTGCCTGTATACAACGGCTCGTGAGGTCACGGATGAAATGCTGGATAAAGCGCTTTGCGGGAGTTATCACTACAACTACTGCCGACAGCTCGGACAGCTTCGGGGCGCGAAAGTGTGCCGCGTTGGCGGAAACCCCGAAAGGCGATATCTCGAGCGGCTGGCGGCTGACGGAATGCGGCTTGGCGACATCAAGCCCGCGTAT
This sequence comes from Oscillospiraceae bacterium, assembly GCA_022508885.1. GTDB lineage: Bacteria > Bacillota > Clostridia > Oscillospirales > Ruminococcaceae > CAG-115. The sequence goes on from JAFLUG010000067.1 coordinate 8,892, forward strand.
CTCAGTAAAAAGAGCTGGACGGATATTTTTGATTTGGAGGGAACGGATAAATGCTGAAAATTGCGCTGTTGGCTCCCGCGGGGGCGATGCACAGATACTCTGGGAGCTTCGGTAAATCGCTTCACTACGCGCCGCTGACACTTACGACGCTTGCCGCGCTTATACCCGAGGACGTTGAATCGGAGGTTGTGATATACGACGAAACAGCGGGCAAGATACCGCTGGAGATCGACGCGGATCTGATTGGAATTACCTGTATCACTGGAACCGCGCCGCGCTGTTACGCATACGCGGACTACTTCCGAAAAAAGGGTAAAACGGTGTTTATGGGCGGCGTTCACCCGTCGATGATGCCCGAAGAAGCGGCACAGCACGCGGACGTTGTGTTTACGGGATTTTCCGAGCAGACTTTTCCGCAATTTATCCATGACTATGTGAGCGGAAGCTATCAGAAATTCTACCGTCAGAACTGTGATTTCACCATGGACGGCAGACCCGCGCCGCGCCGAGAGTTGCTCAATAAAAAGCGCTACATAACAATAAATACGGTCGAGGCGATACGCGGCTGCTGTCACACCTGCAGCTTCTGCGCGTATCCCGCGGCATTCGGAAAGCACGTCTACAAGCGTCCTGTAAACGAGATAGTAGCGGAGATCGCCGCGCTGAACTCAAATCACGTTCTGTTTCCCGACGTAAACCTGCTGACCGACCGCGAGTATGCTCTCGAGCTGTTCAAGGCGATGATACCGCTGAAAAAGATGTGGCTGGGGCTGGTGACGTCGTCCGTCGGTATCGACAACGAGATAATCGGCGTGTTTCGCAAAAGCGGCTGTAAGGGCTTGCTTATCGGATTTGAAAGTATCACGCAGGAATCTCAGCAGTATATTCACAAGGGCGTTAACAAGGTTGACAGCTATGTTGATTTGATGAACAGGCTTCACGACAGCGGGATACTCGTTCAGGGATGTTTCGCGTTCGGCGGCGACGAAGAGGACGAAAGTGTTTTTGAGCGCACGGTCGAAATGGTTATCAAGGCGAAGATAGACCTTCCGCGATATTCGATACTCACACCGTTTCCCCGGACGGAATACTACGCGCAGCTTGAAAAAGAAGGCCGCATAGTCGAGCGCAACTGGGCGATGTACGATGTACAGCACTGCGTTTATCAGCCCAAGATGATGACGAAAGAACAACTTGAGGCAGGCACCGACCTCGCGTGGCGGCTGACCTATTCGACAGGAAATATCATGAAGCGGCTCAAGCCCTTCGCGCACAGTCCGTGGCTGTCGCTCCCGCTTAATCTCGGGTATAAAGGCTATGCCGACAAGTGGCATAAATTCACTCGCGAGGTTATGTGCGACAATTCTGATATACCCGTGTTATGAGGTTTTTGATATGAAAGTTACGTTTGTTTTACCGGCTATCGGCAAAAAGCCGGGCAAGAAGTACATCGGCACCTGGAAAATGGAGCCGCTGACAATTGCCGTGCTGAAAGCGCTAACTCCGCCGGAAATTGAGACCGAGCTGTTTGACGACAGGATAGAGCTTATTGATTATAATACCCCGACCGACCTCGTGTGCATTACTGTTGAGACCTACACCGCGAAACGCGGATATAAGATAGCCGCGAAATTCCGTGAGCGCGGGATACCTGTGGTCATGGGCGGATACCACGCAACGCTCTGTCCCGAAGAGTGCGAAGAGTACTGCGACAGCGTGATAGTCGGCAACGCCGAAACGGTCTGGCGTGAGATGCTTGAGGACGCGCGGCGCGGAGCCCTCAAAAAGATATACAGAGGCGGCACAGCGGAGTACGATATTCAGCCCGACAAGAGCATTTTTACAGGCAAAAAATATCTCCCCGTTTCGCTGGTGGAAACGGGGCGCGGCTGCATTCACAGCTGTGATTTCTGCTCGATCTCAAAGTTCTATTGCAGCAATTACTATGTCCGTTCACACGAGCTTATCGCCGATGATATCAGCAGATCTCCGCACAAATATTTCTTTCTTGTCGATGATAATCTTGTTGCCGATCACCAGAACGCGATGAAATTATTTGAGAGGATAGAGCCGCTGAAAATAAAGTGGGCGGGACAGGGTACGCTGTCTATGGCAAAAAATCCCGAGCTGCTCAAAGCCATGAAAAAGAGCGGCTGCGAGATAATCCTTATCGGCTTTGAGAGCCTCAACAACGATAACCTCCGTCAGATGAACAAATCCTTCAACTACGCCATGGGCGAGCGCGACGAGCTTGTAAAGCGCGTTCACGACGCGGGAATAGGCATTTACGCGACGTTTGTTTTCGGCTATGATAACGACGACGAGCGAACCGTATCAGACGCTCTGGAGTTTGCGAAAAAGCACAATTTTTACACGGCGGCGTTCAATCATCTTCTGCCGTTTCCCAACACCGCGCTTTATCACCGCCTGAAGGAGGATAACCGCCTTATTTACGACAAATGGTGGCTGGCTGAGAACTATCACTACGGAGAGCTTTCGTTCCATCCGAAGATGATCTCCGCCGAGAAACTGAGCATTCTCTGCCGCAACGCCCGCAAGGAATTCTCCGCGCCGAAAACCGTTCTGAGCCGCGGTTTTGCGTCGCTTGGACGAACAAGCCCGCTGGTCTGGGGACTGTTCTGGGCGATGAACCTGCGGCTGGGAGAAGAGATAGACCAGAAAATGTATGTTCCGATCGGAGAAAACCTTGATGAATTCCCAAAATAAACGGTATATCATGCGGTTTGCCGACAGCGGGGACAGCGACGGGATAAAAAACGTTTTTGAAAGCGGTGTGTTCGGCGGAGATCTCAGCGTTCAGTATCTCCGCGGCGAACGCCCCGTGGATTCGTTTTTCGCGGACGGCGATGACGCTAAGATCATTGTCGCGTCCGATACCGAGCAAAACTCGGTAATAGGCGTCGGAGCGGCGGTTATACAAAGGCTGTTTCTAAACGGACAGGAGGAAAAATGCGCATATCTGACAGGACTTAAGATACACCCGGAATATCAGGGGAAGCTTCCGTTTATCGCGAGGGCTTACGGTCTTATGCGTGAAGAGATATCCGACTGCAAATGCGTTTACACGACCATTCTCGACGACAACAAGCCCGTTATCTCAATGCTTGAAAAAAAACGCAGGAATATGCCCGAATACCGCTATCTCGGACATTACACGACCTATTGCTTCCACGGCGGAAAGCATATTCTGCCGCTGGAAAACGACCCCGACGGTTTTGAAGAGATCATGCGGCGGCATTTCGCGAAGCAAAGCCTTGTGCCCGCAAAAACGGATCACGCGGGCTTTGGAAACAAGCGTTTTTATTGTTACCGAAAAAACGGCGAGATCATTGCTTGCTGTTTTGTGGGAGATCAGAGCGAATTCAAGCAGTACAAAATGTCGTCTTACGGCGGAGTGTACAAGCTGCTGTCGCGTCTGCCCACGCGGCTTCTGGGATATCCCGCTTTTCCGAAAGCCGGCGGGATAATTCGCCACGGCGCTGTGTCATATCTCTATGTCAAGGACAACGACCGCGGATTGTGTTCGGATTTCTTAAGGTCAGTGGCGACAGACGCCGGGTTTTCGCTGCTGATATGGGGAGGTTTTGAAAACAATCCGCTGTGTATGGCGATGGATAAAATGAAAACCGTTCACTACGGCAGCAGGCTTTATCAGGTGTTCTGGGACGAGCCTGTCGGCATAAACGGGATAATCGGCGTTGAGGCGGCGCTTTTGTAAGATTTTGAGGTTGAAAAGCCGTAATGCCCTTGGTTGAGCTAACTCTACGAAGCATAGGTTGACATTTTTCCTGGTACCGGTTATAATAAAATTACCGGAAATAAAGTTGATCGAGGGGTGAAGTAATTTGAACAGCGTAAATAAAACCTTATATATACCGCTGTACGG
>JAFLUG010000068.1 GCA_022508885.1 Oscillospiraceae bacterium
GCAAATGCCGCGCTTCTTCCGAAATAATACCCGATAAACCGGTCATAACCCTCTCCGACTATTTCTGCTGTTTCGCCTATCATCGCCTTAAACGCTTCTTCCACGCGCGTATCCTGCTGCTCTTCGAGAATCTCCTTGCGGTGCTCGCGGACTTCCTCGTCGATCTGGTCAGGGTATTTCGCTGCGGGCGTGTTCTCTTCCTCGGAATAAGCAAAGCAGCCCATTCTGTCGAACTTCATTTCCTGAGCGAATTCTCCGAGACGGTTGAACTGCTCCTCGGTTTCTCCGGGGAATCCTGTTATAAACGTCGTGCGCAGGGTTATACCGGGGATCTCGCGGCGGAGCTTTGCTATAAGCTCACGCAGGGAATTCTCATCGCCCTTTCGGTTCATTCTCTTAAGTATATCACCGTCGCAATGCTGAATGGGTATGTCCATATACTTCACGATCTTCGGCTGAGTCTTTATAACGGAAATAAGCTCGTCGGTTATTCTCTCGGGATAGCAGTATAACAGCCTTATCCACTTGAAATCAAGCTCGCAGAGCTTATTAAGCAGTTCGGGGAGCGCAAGTCTTCCGTACAGGTCAAGTCCGTAGCGCGTGGTGTCCTGGGCGATGAGGATAACCTCTTTTACTCCGCTTTCGCTGAGCTCGCGCGCGTCGTCTAAGATGTTTTCCATTGTTCTCGAGCGAAAACGTCCGCGTATCTGCGGGATAGCGCAGTATGTACAGCAATTATCGCAGCCGTCGGCAACGCGCAGATAGGCGTAATACGGCGCGGTCGACAATACTCTGCCGCCTTCCATTGTGTGCTTTTCCTTATCGCCGAACACAACTATCTTCTCGCCGTTTTCGATTTTTCGGATAATTTCGGCAATGTCCTTGTACTCGGAAATTCCAACTATTCCGTCGACCTCGGGGTATTCCTTTTCAAACTCCTCGCGGTATCGCTCGGAAAGGCATCCCGTTACACATATCTTTTTTATCGTGCCCTCGTTTTTAAGCGTGATAAGCTCGTTCAGCCACTCTATCGCTTCCTGCTTTGCCTCGGTGATAAACCCGCAGGTATGAAGTATTGTGATATCCGAAAGCCCGGGTTCTTCGGCAAAGGCGTATCCCGCCTCATTCAGCTTGTAAAGCATAAGCTCCGCGTCGACCTGATTTTTCGCGCAGCCAAGCGACACCATTGCAATTTTGGTCTGGGCTATTTTCGTTTTTTCGCTCATTTTTATTCTACCTCAAATTCCTCGTCAAGTTTTTCGTTTATAACCGCCTCTATACAGCGCTTTATCGAGCCGAAACCATATCCTCTGCGCGCGAGAGCCGCGATAGTTTTACGTCGTGCATCATAATCGCTTATTTTTTCCGAATACTTACGTTTGATAAGAAATATCAGCTCTTCGTCAAGCTCTTCTTCGGTAAACTCCGCAAGCGCGCTTTCGGTTATTTCCTTTGAAAGCCCTTTCATAAGCATTTCGCGGCGAGCGCGTGAAATACCGTGACGCTTGGCTTTGATAAGATATTCGGCGTATTTACCCGCGTAATCCTCATCGTTTATGTAGCCAAGCTCAGAAGCGTAATCAACTGCGCGTTCGGCAATTTCCTCCCCGTAGTTTTTAGTAAGCTTTTTTTTGAGTTCTCCCGAACAATACGCTCTTTCGCCCAGCAGATAGAGCGCGCGCTTTTTTGCCTTTCTCAGCGTATCCGCCGCGATAATTTCCTCTAACCGCTCGTCCGAAAGCTCATCGCCTTTTTTCAGTCCGAACCGCGCGATCACAAATCCGTTTATGTAATATTTACTATCGCTGTTCAGCTCGATTTCCCATGTGTCGCCCTTGTAGACCGAAAGCGCGGTAATAAGCATTACAGATCCTCTTCCTTAAACTCGGAAAAATCATCGTTTACGGTATCCTTCGGTTTTGCTTCCTGTACAGCCTCTCCGCCGCCGTCTTCATCGCGGGTCTTTCTCAGAAACTCCTCGCGCACCTTTTGCTCTACCTCGGCGCAAAGCGCGGAATTTTCCTTCAGAAATTCGAAAACCTTGTCGCGTCCCTGTCCGATCTTCATATCGTCATAGCTGAACCACGAGCCGCTTTTCTTTATTATCCCCATATCAACGGCGCAGTCTACGACCTCGCCCATTCTCGAAATACCCTGACCGAATATCATATCGAACTCGGCAGTTTTAAACGGCGGAGCCACTTTGTTCTTTACGACCTTACACTTTACGCGGTTTCCGTAAACCTCCGCGCCGTTTTTAAGCGCCTCGCCCTTTCTTACCTCTATTCTCACCGAGGAGTAGAACTTAAGCGCTCTTCCGCCGGGGGTCGTCTCGGGGTTTCCGTACATAACGCCTATCTTCTCGCGTATCTGGTTTATGAAAACCGCTACGCAGTTTGTCTTTCCGATTATAGCGGTAAGCTTTCTCATTGCCTGAGACATAAGTCTTGCCTGAACGCCTACATGCGCGTCGCCCATTTCTCCGTCGATCTCCGCCTGAGTCGCCATTGCCGCGACAGAGTCGAGTACGACAATGTCGATAGCTCCCGAGCGCACAAGTGTTTCAATTATCTCAAGCGCCTGTTCGCCCGTATCAGGCTGAGAAACAAGGAGGTTGTCTATATCAACACCTAAATTCTTTGCGTAAACGGGGTCGAGAGCGTGCTCTACGTCGATAAACGCCGCCGTTCCGCCCGCCTTCTGAGCCTCCGCGACTGCGTGAAGACAAAGGGTTGTTTTTCCCGAGCTTTCCGTTCCGTATACCTCGATGATACGTCCTTTGGGAAGTCCGCCTATTCCGAGAGCCAGATCGAGCATAAGCGAGCCTGTCGGCAGGTGCTCTACATCCAAGTGCTTATTTTCGCCCATTGACATAATGGTACCGTCGCCGTATTTCTTTTCGATCTGCGCTATAGCGGTCTGAAGCGCCTTTTTTCTCTCGTCTGGAGTAACCGATTTATCAACGGGACTTGCCGCCGATGCTTTTTTCTTTTCCGATGCCATAAAATTTATCCTCCGTTTAATTTTTTATTGCGTACACAACCCTGTAAATACCATTTAGATCCTTTTCACAAGACGGCTCGAGCCCGTTTTCGCGGAATATTTCCATCACAGGCTTTTCCTCGCCTATCCCTATCTCAACCACAAAAAGTCCGTTTTTCTTCAGGTTTTTCGCGTGAACTTTAAGCAGCCTCCGGTAATAGTCAAGCCCGTCATCTCCGCCGTAAAGCGCAAGCTCGGGTTCAAAACGAACCTCGCGCTGTAGATTTTTCATATCGGATATCGTGAGATACGGCGGGTTTGACACTATCGCCGAAAACTCCCCATATTCGTCAAAGCAGTCGCCGAGCACCGCCCCGCACTTTTCCTCAACACCGTTAAGCGTGATATTCCGCCGAAGATATTCAAAAGCCTCGGGAGATTTTTCCACGAGCACCGCCTCGGCATTGCAGTATTTCGCAAGCGAAATTCCTATACAGCCGCTGCCCGCGCACAGATCGAGAACACTCTCACCCTCGGGGAAATTGCTCAGAAACTCCTTTGCGATATCCACGAGCAGCTCGGTGTCCTGACGCGGGATCAAAACGCCCTTTCCGACTTTAAACGGAAGTCCGTAAAACTCCCATTCTCCTAAAATATACTGCAAGGGTTCTCCCGAAAGCCGTCTTTCAAGATAAGCTCTCGCGTTATCAACCGCTCTTTCGGAAACCGCTCCGCTTGGGTCGGTTATGACTTTCATGCGCGGTATTCCCGAAAGCTCAAGCAGTTGATTTGCCTCAAAGCCCGCGTTTTCCATGCCATTATCCGAAAGCGCGCAGATCATTTCTCTCAGAAGTTCTCTGTTTTCCAAAGCTTTTCCTCTTTTTATCGGCATTCATTTTCAGCCTGTCACCAATTGTCGTTTTCGTTTTCCTTGGGCAGACATGGCTTCATCGCGGCAATGGCGATCTCTATCTGCCTGTCGTCAGGCTCGCGCGTAGTAAGGCGCTGAGTCCACAGTCCCGGAGCGGAAAGTATTTTCGTAAAAGCGTTTGAATATCTTCCCGCAAGCTTTATAAGCTCGTACGATATCCCCACCACTATCGGAAGAAACGGAAGCTTTATAAGCACCCTGAGCAAGGCCGAAAGCACCTTGTTTTCTATACCGAGCCATGCTCCCGGTTCAAGCGGAATAAACGTATATACTAAAATGCTGACTAAAAGCGTAATTACGATAAAGCTCGTTCCGCAGCGCGGGTGAAATCTCTTCATCGGGCGGACATTTTCTACCGTAAGCTCCTTTTTCGCTTCATAGCAGGCGATAGTCTTATGCTCCGCGCCGTGGTATTCGTAGGTTCTGCGTATATCCTTTGTCTGAGCTACTATTGCCATATATCCTATAAACAGCGCCAACTTCAACACGCCCTCAAAAGCGGATTTCCACCCGGAAATATCCGCGCTGACAGCGTTTTCCAGCAGCGTAAACAAATAGCTCGGAACAAACAGAAATACCGCGAGCATAACAGCGACCATCAGAAAGGAAAGTATCCCCGCGATTGCCCCTCCAACCTTTTCAGCGCCTTTTTCCCCAAAGGTTTTGACCAGAAAATTATCGAATTTTGTCGGTTCTCCGTCTTCAAACGCTCCGCTTATCTCGGATGATTTCAATATGCAGGAATACCCCTCTTTAAGCTGTGAAACAAAGTTTATGCATCCGCGGATAAAAGGAGCTTTGTTATACCATTTCTTATTGGACAGCTCCCACTCTTCAACATAAACCGAGCCGTCCTTTTTTCTTACAGCCATCGCGCCGACCGAAACGCCCTTCATCATAACGCCCTCGATAAGCGCCTGACCGCCGATAGTCGTCTTTTTCTCATTATCCTTACTCATCGGACGGCTCTCCTTTTCTTTCGTAAAGCGGGAACATGACCGTAACCTCCGTTCCCTTTCCAAGCTCGCTGTTTACCTCGAGATAGCCTCCGTGCATCGAAACTATCTCGTCTACAACGGCAAGTCCTATGCCCGAGCCGCGCTTTGTGCTGTTTGCCTTGAAGAACTTCTGCTTTACCTTGGGCAAATCATCAGCGGCTATTCCGCAGCCTGTGTCCTTAACGGAAATTGCGACCATATCGTCATCCTTCGTAACGGCTATGTCTATTTTCCCCTCGGGTTCGGTATATTTTACGGCATTATCGATTATGTTTATAAACACCTGGCGAAGTCTGCTTTTATCGCCGTAGACAATGCACATAAACTGCGGCTCATTGTAGGAAAGCGTTTTGTTTTCCTTTTTTGCCTTGTCGATATAGATCAGCAGCGCGTCCTCAAGCTCGGCGATTATGTCCGTTTTATCCATCTGAAGCGTAAGTCTGCCGCTTTGTATCCTCGAAAAGTCAAGAAGCTCCTCAACCATTTGTTCAAGGCGCGCGGTCTCGCCTGTGATGACTTTCATTCCCCTGTTAAAGGTGGCTTCGTCAAACGCTCCCTTATCGGCTGTCGGCTTGTCGGGTCCTCCGCTTAAGGTTTCAGACCAGCCCTTTATCGCGGTAAGCGGAGTTCTGAGCTCATGCGAAACGCTGGAGATAAAATCGTTTTTTATCTGCTCGGAGTTTTCAAGCTCGTCCGCCATTTCGTTAAACGCAAGCGAAAGCTGCCCTATCTCGTCGTTTGCCGTTATGGGAATGCGCTCGGAAAAATCTCCCTTTGCGAGCTTTTTAGCGATGCTTCCCATCTGTACAAGAGAATCGCAGATAGATTTTACAAAATAAAATCCCGTAAGCGCTATGACCGAGATTATAAACACGCTTATTATAACGCAGGTAAGCATAATTCCGCCGATCCGCGCGTCTATCATCCCAAGAGAGGCTACAAATCTGAGGGCATTGTAGCTGCTGCTCGGATTGTCGATTATAATAGTGACCGCAATAATATTTTCGCCCCTGCCCGCGCCGATATAAACGCCCATGTTTTCATCGCTTTCAAGAGCCTCATCATAATCGGGCATATAATAATCCTCGTCGGGCTTGAAGCCGCTGGACGAAAGGGTGACTTCTCCGCTTCGGTTTACGGACATAAGCTCCATCTGATCCTTTTTGGAAAAACCCTCGATCATTTCGCGGACCTCAGAAGAATAATTTGCCGCCGTATCCTCGTAAACGCGCCTTAAGATCGTCTGCGTTGCGTTTGCCTCGGAGATCATATAGCTCTCTGCCGAGCCGTAGTAATACTGCTTGGCAAAGTAATAAACGCCGAAATTAACAAAAATCAGCACGATTACCACAACCGAAAGAGTATTTGTCATCCACCTCGAAGCAAGCGAACGGCTTCTCAGTCCTTTTATTTTTATATACTCGCCCATCTCTGTCAGCCGTTCCATTTATATCCGAAGCCCCAGATAGTCTGGATATACTTCGGCGAGGAGGGATCGTCCTCGATCTTCATACGCAGTCTTCTCATATTTACGTCTATAACCTTATCCTCTCCGACATAGCTGTCGCCCCAGATATGACGAAGAATGGACTTTCTGTCGATGGCCGTTCCCTTGTTTGCGAGCAGATATTTCATCATGTGAAATTCTACCTGCGTAAGCTCGATAAGCTCTCCGTTTTTATAGCACATCCTGCTCTGCAGATCGAGCTTAAACGGCTCGGCAGTAATAACTTTTGTTTCTTCCTTTGGAGAACGGCTGAGAGTAACTCTTCTGTAGATCGCGTCGATACGCGCTACAAGCTCGCTTGGAGAAAACGGCTTTGTAACATAATCGTCAGCGCCCAGCATGAGGCAGTTTATCTTATCTATCTCCTGACTTTTGGCTGAAAGCATTATTATACCGATCTCCGCGCTCTGCTCTCTTATCCTCTTGCAAAGCTCGCAGCCGTCCATTCCGGGCATCATTATATCAAGCAGCGCAACGTCAAAACCGCCGTTGTTGCTCTTATAGACCTCCAAGGCCTCTTCTCCGTTAGAGGTATCAACTACGTCATACCCTGCCCTGCGCAGGTTTATAACGACAAAATCCCTTATCGAAGCCTCATCCTCGCAAACAAGTATCCTTTTCATATAAAACCTTTCTGAATATTTTAGTGGGTATTATATTACAGTGTCTTAAAGCAGTTTTTAAGCTCGCTTTCCGTAAGAGCCAACGTTTCCGCGCCGCCTCCCATATGTGTTATACAATAATAGGTCTCGTCCGTTTCTCCGATAAAAACAAAACCTTCAGCTTCCTCGATACCTTTTTCGTCATCCTTATCTACAGCCCGCACTCTCATAATTTCCACCGCGTTTTCAAGGTCAAACCCGATTCGTCGGTCGTAGTAAACAAAGACGACCTCATCATTTGAAACATCCGGTACCGCCGTAACGACCCCTACCCATCTGCTGGGAAAGATCAGCGCAAAGCGGTATTTACTCGAAAAATAGCTGTAATGCTTAAAGGAGAATCTGCCCGACTCGACAGTATACCACTCTACCGCGTAAAGCTGTTCGTTTCTGCCGGCTGTTTCGTATCCTGGAAGCAGCCTTGTGGAAGGGATCTCCACCAGCCCGTCTCCGTCAATATCACAGCAGTATATTTCCGCCATATAGTCGTTTGTCACCCTGCTGATGTTCATATCCGCGCCGTTCGGACAGTAAAGCGTATTTGAAACGCTGTATATCACATCTGTACCGGACCGTCCGCCGGACTTGGAATAATCGAGGAAAAGTGCCGCAGTGTTCTCGCCGAGCATTCCCTCGGTAACTTTTATATAATCAGCCGTTCCGCCATAGAGGGTCGTCTGCGACAATTTCACAAAACCATCTTCTCCGTCTGCAAACATCATCGCAGAGGATATCTGCGAGGTCCGATCATAATTCACGGTTATCAGCTCGTCAACACCGTCGCCGTTTATGTCGAAAACGTCAAGGCAGACGTATGACGAGGAGTAGCGCTTAGCAGGCGTGCGATCCTCATATTTATACACGGAAAAAACCTTTTCGGACTGGTTTAAAAGCGTATACTCAACGACAATATTTACTCCGCCGCTTTTTCCGAGCCTTTCAAAGCTTATACTTTCAACCTCGCTGCCCTCACAGGCAAGGTCGTAAACCGCCTCGAATTTTTCGTTGACCTTGTCGAAAATTTTCATCCTCAGCGAACCTTCGCCTGCGGCCGTGCCTTTGCTTTCATAAAAGACGAGCGCCTCGTCTTCCGGATCATCGTCGAAATCATATATAACAAACGCTGAGCGGTATTCACCGCTTTTCGGATATACAAGCTTTATGTTTTGTCCGACGCTTTTTATAAGCTCATTGTAGATCTCATCCTGCTCATCGGAAAGCTTCGGCGGATTCAGCATATTTTCAACCGAGGTGTCCATACAGCCGCTTGCCAGTATACTTATTATCCCCGCGAGCAAAAGCGCGGTAATTCTTTTGAGCTTCAATTCTTCACCACATCATTCAACAGCCAACCGGGAATTCAAAGCCGTCCAAAGAACGCGTATGACAGCCTCAAATCCCCGATCAAATTCAATTTTTATTTTCCGCTTGTATCTTCCGAAAGCGACATTATTACCGCCGCCGCGGCAAATATTCCCATAACCGCATTAACATACGGCACAAGAGACATCATATAGCTTCCGTCAGCACTCATTACATTTTCCTGATAATATCTCTGCGCTTCGAGAAAATCTGCAGTTATCCTTTTTGATATCTCCTCCGGACCGAAAAGCTTCGCCAGAACGGCGCCGAGAAAAGTTGAAACCGTTATTACCGCGGCTCCCGAACCCCAGAAGCGCAGAAAGAACACCGAGCGTTTTTCGGCATTATCAGAGTATATCTTTCCGAACAGCGCAAAGCAAACTCCTCCGGCCGATACTCCCAGCACCTCGAGCAGGTATTCCTGAACGCTTATAATAACCATTCTCTGTGAAAGGATCTCGACAGCTCTCAGTATAAAATAAACACCGGCAACGGAGTACATAAATCCGAGACCCGCACTTATTTTTTTCTTTACAAGCGTCACTATACCGACGATCTCAATATAAACCGCCGCGACAAAATCCCCGATTATTATAAGCAGCGAATAATTGGGAGAACTGAGATTGGCGATCCCGTCCCATGCCGCGAGCGCCGCCATAAATACCATGATCCACCCGACCACAAGCGTTTTGTTTTTAGAGAGACCCGCTCCTTCGGCCGGATATTTCGGCGCAAAAGCCGCAGTCAGAACTGCCGAAGCCGCGCAGATCACATAGAATATCACACAGTATAAAAACTCGCTTTCGTGAAACAGAAAACCCGTTTTCATATCTGTGAAGAACAAAATTCCGACAACTCTTGCCGCTGTGCACAGGACAATTCCCGCGGCAAGGGCAATTATTGAGGCTGTGCCGTTTTTTGTCATATGTTTATTACCTTTCATTAAGCGGAATGTACGTTTTGTCGAGATTTATCGCCTTATACGCGGGACGGATAATGCGTTTTCCGTTTATCATTTCTTCCATTCTGTGCGCGCACCAGCCTGCCATTCTCGCGCAGGCAAACAGCGCAGTGTACATCTCAACAGGAATTTTCAGCATTTTATAGACAAGTCCCGAATACATATCCACATTTGCACATATATTCTTAATGTCACCGCGTTCCTCCCTGAACACTGCGGGAGTTATGCGCTCTATACTGTCAAGAAGTTTAAACTCCGCCTCAAACGGAGTTCCCTTTGCAAGCTCCATCGCGTTCTTTTTGAGGATAACGGCTCTCGGGTCGGACAGCGTATATACAGCGTGACCCATTCCGTAAACAAGTCCCGAGCCGTCGCCCGCTTCCTTTCGGATTATCTTGTGCAGAAAGCTTGCTACCTCGTCATCGTCAGTCCAGTCCTTAACGCCCTCTTTTACGGTCTCAAGCATTTCCATTACCTTTATGTTCGCGCCGCCGTGACGGGGTCCCTTTAGCGAGCCTATTGCCGCGGCATATGCCGAATAAGCGTCCGTACCCGATGATGATACCGTGCGGCAGGTAAAGGTCGAGTTATTACCGCCGCCGTGCTCGGCATGAAGCATAAGGCAAAGGTCAAGCAGCTTTGCTTCTTCGGGAGTATAAGTACGGTCGTCACGCAGGGTTGAGAGAATGCTTTCAGCAAGGCTCTCCTCCTTGTTTATCGGGTGCATGACCATGCTTTCGTTGTGATAAAAACGGCGTAATGCCTGATATGCCGCAACGACAATGGCGGGAAGCTTTGAAATTACCGAGATCGCCTGCAGCATCTCAATTTCGGGAGAATTGTTTTCGGGGTCGCTGTCATGACTGTAAAGCGAAAGCACAGCCTGCTGCATTTTGTTCATGATATTAGGCGAAGGGTTTCGCATAATAACATCCTCAATGAAATATAACGGAAGCTCGCGGTAGTCGGCGATAAGCTTAGAGAACCACTGAAGCTCGGATCTTGTCGGAAGCGTTCCCAAAAGCAGGAGATATACTACTTCTTCATAGCCGTAGCGGTTATCCTTTTTCGCGCCGTTTACGATATCACGGATATTATAGCCGCGGTAAATAAGCTCGCCCTCTATGGGCTGTTTATCTCCCTCGCTGATAACATAACCATGTACACAGCAGACGTTGGTAATTCCCGCAAGAACTCCCGAGCCGTCGGGGTTTCTAAGTCCGCGTTTTACTCCGAACTTATTTATAAGCTCTGTGCTGATAACGCTGTTTTTGCAGAATTCTTCGCACATCTGCTTTAATTCCTCAGTTGACTTTAATTTTTCGAGATTATCCATAAATCTTTCTCCATTCTACATACTTAATTTTATTATACATCATTTTGCCTTAATTGTCAAGTCGGTATTATCAAGGAGTGGTATTAACAATGCGTAAAAAAATCATTTTGTGCGCCGTTTCATCAATAATCGCAATAGCCGCCGTTATTGCCGCGGTTTTAGCGGATATATCGGCAGAACCCCGAAAAACTTCGCCTTTTCCCGATACGGTCTCGGTATACATAAGCGACAGCGAACACATTGAGCAAATGAGCTATGAAAAATTTGTCGAAGGCTGTCTTTGCGGAATAATACCGGCCACGGGAAACATTTACGAGGAACAGACACTTGCCGCGGCAGCAGTAGTGATAAACACAAACGCGCTGTATTCGCTGAAAAACAAAAACGCCTTTGAAGCAATGGGGGCAGATTTTGCCGTATGCGACGAGTTTCCTTATGTTTCATACGCTGACAAAGCTGTAAACCACGCCGACCGAAGACTTATCCAGTCTGCGGTAAAAGCTGCGGGAAAAGCATATCTCACCGTTGACGGAGAGCCTGTGGCGGTCAAGATGTGCGCAATTTCAAGCGGAAAAACAAGAGAACTTATGTTTATGCCATCAAGAGCAATTCCTGAAGACGCTTTCGCAAAGGGATATCTCACCGAGCGCGCATTTAGTGAGAGCAAGATTCTGAGAGTATTTTCAGGCATAAACCTCACCGGAAAAGAGCCGTCGGAATGGTTTTCAAATGCTGTTTATGACGAATACGGCACGCTTGTTTCGGTCGATTTTCTGGATATGAGCCTTTCGGGAGAACAGATACGTTCGGCGCTTAATCTCAAAAGCTCGGCTATCTCCATAGAATACCGCGACGAAACGTTTTTCTTTCAGTGCAAAGGAAACGGCGACAACGCGGGAATGAGCCTTAACGCCGCAAATATCGCCGCGAAAAACCAAAAGAGCTTTGACGAGATCTTAGCGGAGTTTTACCCGCTGGAGCTGGTTTTATAAGAAAAAACGCCGCGCTTTACAGAAGCGCGGCACTGCACTTTAATAAATCGGCTTTGAGAAAAACGCACATTCAGTCTGTTAAGTTACAGTAAGTTTTTACTGAGGGAAACCTTTCTGTAGAAAGGTTTCCCTCAGACTCTCTTCCAAAGACTTTTGTACGCTATATCATTACATCATGGCGCTCAGACGCTTGTTTATCTCAACAAGGAATGTCTCGGTATCAACGACCTGCTTGTTTTCGAGCTTGGACATAAGCGACAGGTTTTTATCCATTATACCGTCTTCCATTGTCTGAATGGAAGCCTTTTCGAGCTTATCCGCGTAATCCACAAGCTCGGGGATATTGTCAAGCTCTCCGCGCTTGCGAAGCCCGCCGCTCCACGCGAATATCGTAGCTATCGGATTGGTTGAGGTTTTCTCGCCCTTGAGATGCTGGTAATAATGGCGCGTAACAGTTCCGTGAGCCGCCTCGTACTCATACTTTCCGTCGGGAGATACAAGCACGCTGGTCATAAGTCCGAGAGAACCGAACGCGGTAGCAAGCATATCGCTCATAACATCGCCGTCGTAATTTTTGCAGGCCCAGATAAATCCGCCCTCAGAGCGCACGACACGCGCTACTACGTCGTCGATAAGAGTATAGAAATACTCGATTCCCGCCGCCTCAAATTTCGCCTTATACTCGTTTTCGTAAATCTCCGCGAAAATATCCTTAAAGCGGTGGTCGTACGTCTTGGAGATAGTGTCCTTTGA
>JAFLUG010000069.1 GCA_022508885.1 Oscillospiraceae bacterium
AAACCTTTCTGAAGAAAGGTTTTTCCCCACACCCCTTTTCCAAAGACTTTTTGTATGCTTCCCTATTACTTGTTCACTCAAACACCGCAAACAGCGCGGTGTGATTGAAGTGCTTTGTGCCGAGCTGTTCTCCGCAGCACGAAAAGCCGATAAGATTAGGAAATTCCTCCACCAGACGATTCTGATAATCGCCGTCAGCGTTTTCATCTTCAAACAAGATCGTTCGCGCAAGGCAGTTGAAAAAAAGAACAAGCGACGGGCTCGGATTTTCGCTCTTTATCTTAGCAAAAGTCTCCTCCGTTATCTTTTTGAAATCTCCTACCTTCATCACCGAAATGTCCGTACCTTCATGTATTCGCGCCAGGTTTTTAAGGCTTCCGTTTGAGCCCGCCTCGTAAATCGCGGTGACGTAGGTCTCATCGTCCACGCGCCTGCCCAAAGGATTATAGAAAAAGTAATTCTTTATCTCGCTTATGTCAACCCCAAGCTCCTCGGCGTAAACCTCCGCGGCGGTCTTATCGCCCAAACGCATGACCGTTCTTGAAACGCTGTTGGCTTTGGTCGTCAGAAACTGCCGCTCGGTAAGCGGAACGTAAATATTCTCGCGGTAGAGTCTTACAGCTCCGCCAAGATTTTTTATCAGCGCAAACACGCAGCCATCGTCATAAACCTCGCCGTTAAGCGCCACATAAGCCCTTTCCGACGTATTGTCGTTCGCGGCTGAACCTCCGATTATGGGGATCTCCTTTCTCAAAAGAACACTGTTAAGCGCGACCAGAGCGTATTCCTCATAATTCTTGTAAGGTATGGTAAACTCTATGCAGACTGTGTTTTCGGTATTTTCAAAGCTGTTTGCACAATTTCTCACCCTGTCGGCATATGTAAGCGCAAACTCATCCGCCTTTGGTATAACGCCTGCGGATACCTCAATGCCGTCCTCAACCGCCATCGCCGCAAGTATTTTCTTGCCTTTTCCGCAGTCTCCCCACATCCTGTAAGACGAGCAGCCGATCGAAACAGCATCCGGAAAAAGCGAATGTATGATACGCGCGTATTCGCAAAAAAGGTTATCCTCTGAAAAGAAAACGATAAGCTTGGGGTTTACGAAGTCCTTAACGGCTTCTTTAACGCACATCTCGGCGTTTTCCATATCCGTACCCACTCCAAAGCTGCTTCTTATCATAGGAAACCCTCCCTCCTGCCGCCGCTTATCAAAGCTTGTAATCCTTGTTCTTTATTCTTTCAATAAAAACGCTTTCATATAACGGCTTATCAAAAAAATATCCCTGTACTATATCACAGCCGAGGCTTTCGACAAGATCAAACTGCGCGCTTGTTTCAACACCCTCCACGATGATCGCAAACCCTAAGCTTTTCGCGAGCGCTATTATGCCTTTAAGCATAAGAAAACCCTTGTCGTCGTCGCTTACGGGAGCCTTGGGGACAAAGCTCTTGTCTATTTTCAGAACTTCAAGATCAAGTTGTTGAAGCATTCCGAGCGACGAATAACCCGTTCCGAAATCGTCGATCGACGTTTTTATGCCAAGCGTCCCAAGGTCGTTTACAATATCTCTCATAGCGCCCTGGCTTTGCGAATTTTCGCTCTCTGTAAGCTCGACTTCGATAAACTCGTGAGGAACACCATAACGGTCAACTACCTCGGCTATTTCCTCTACCAGCTTATTATTCAAAAGGTGGCGCTTGGAAAAGTTTACGGAAATTCTCACCGGCTCTATCCCGTTATCAATAAGCTTTTTGATAAACTTGCAGACTTCTTCGAGCATAAAGAAATCGAGTGTGCAGATACAGCCGTCCTGCTCGAAAATAGGCACAAATCTACCCGGCATTATGTCATTTCCATCTTGTTTCCAACGCACCAGCGCCTCTGCCCCGTGAAGCTTCAGATCCTTTACGCCGACCTTAGGCTGATACACGGCATAGAATTCCTTTTCACTCAGCGCTCTATGGAATTTGGAAAGGAGGATCTTCCGCTCTATAAGGTTTTCGCTCATCTCTTCGTCGTACAGCTTGAACAGCGTACGGCTTTCCTTCGCGCCCTGATAGGCGACATGCGTATTCAGCATGATCGAACCCGTATCATAATCGTCTGTGAGCCTTAAAACCCCGACTGTCGCGCTGAACATAAACGTAAGCGTTTTCCCGTCCTTTTCGTAGAAAATGACCATATTCTGCAAAAGATCAAGAAAATAATCGAGATGGTCGTTTAAAATAAGCGCAATAAAATTGTCACCGCCCGTACGCGCGATAATTTCATTTTTAGTGACTGCCTCAGCAACGGTCCTGCTGTACTTTACCAAGACCTCGTTTCCCTCGAGATATGAAAGCGAACGGTGAACGCTCTTAAAATTATGTATATTGAAAAAAAGCGCAGTATAGCTGCTTGCCTTTCCTTCTTCTACGATCTTGGAGGCGAAGCTCATAAACGCCTTTGAATTGGGTATCCCGGACTGGATATCCGTAAACGCGAGACTTTCCTTTGAAAGCTTTGAAACAAGCTCGTTTAAGATATAATAAAGCTGTCTGAAATGTATTTCCATCAGCCAATACGCGCCATCATCCGCTTTGTTTGCTTTCATACAAACAGCAAACTCAACTTTACCGCCCTCTGTTATTGAATATTCAAATCTCAGCGTCTCGCCTTTTTCATCGGTTATATCGTCGTACAAAACAAAACTGCGCGGATAATCAATATCGGAAAAACATCTGTCGGAGAGCGACAGGAAATATTCCGCCTGAGTTATTCCGAATAACTCAGCAGTCTCTTCCGTTAATCTCTGCGCGGCGGAGTTAAACTCAGCAAAACCCTCGGGATGTTCGCTTCCGGTCTCATCAAAAAAGCGTCTTAGCTGTTCCTGAACAAGCTCCACTTTCACCGCCCCCTTCCGATATGATAAGCGCATATATACTTAAAGTAATTATAACACAAATTTACACAGTTGTCAACAGCAAAAAGACAGGCGCAGAAAATAATCCGCGCCTGTATGAATTTTATCAGAAGCCGAAATAACGCTTGGTGTTATTGTAAGAGATATCACTTACCATTTCGCCGAGCAGCTTTTCGTCGTTGGGATACTCGCCGTTTTCAACCCAGTTTCCGAATACATCGCACAGGATTCTGCGGAAGTATTCGTGGCGGGGATAACTCAGAAAGCTTCTCGAGTCGGTGAGCATTCCTACAAAGCCCGCAAGATATCCGAGATTTCCGAGCGAGGTTATCTGCTCCTGCATGCCTACCTTGTTGTCGTTGAACCACCATGCCGAGCCGTGCTGTATCTTGCTTACGGCTTCGCTGCTCTGGAAGCAGCCGAGAATGGTGTCGATTGCCTGGTTATCATTGGGATTGAGGCTGTAGATTATCGTCTTGGGGAGAGATTTCTCCATTTCAAGCGCGTTGAGGAAGTCTGCCGTTTCGCTTGAGGGAGCGTAGTTGTTTATGCAGTCAAAGCCGGTATCCGGACCGAGCTTGTTGAACATGGGCGTGTTGTTGTCGCGCTTACAGCCGTAGTGAAGCTGCATTACCCAGTTTCTCTTGTGGCACTGAGCGCCCATAAACAGCATAAACGCAGTCTTGAACTTCTTTATGCACTCGGGGCAGCAAACCTGCTCGCCGCTCATCTTCTTGGCGAATATCTTCTCGATCTCCTCATCAGACGCGGGAGCGAAATAAACATACTCGAGCGCGTGGTCGGAAACGCGGCAGCCCATTGTGCCGAAGAAATCCATTCTGTTTTCGAGAGCTTTTTTGAGGTCAGCCCATGTGGCGATCTTAACGCCGCTGACAGCTTCGAGCTTCTTGATATAATCAACAAAGTCAGGCTTTTCGATATTCATTGCCTTATCGGGACGCCAAGCGGGATAAACCTTTACGTCAAAGCTTGTGTCATCGGCGATCTTCTTGTGCCACTCAAGACTGTCAATGGGATCGTCGGTTGTACAGATGACCTCGACGTTGGACTGTTTGATAAGGTTTCTTACGCTCATGCTCTTGTCCGCAAGCTTTTTATTCGCGAGCTGCCACACCTCCTCAGCCGTATCGCCGTTTAAAACGCCGTTATAACCGAAAAAGCGCTGAAGCTCAAGGTGGCTCCAGTGGAAAAGAGGGTTTCCTATTCCCTTTGCGAGCGTCTCAGCCCATTTCTGGAATTTCTCGCGCTCGGAAGCGTCGCCCGTGATATACTTCTCGTCAACTCCCGCGGAGCGCATCAGGCGCCACTTATAGTGGTCTCCGCCGAGCCACACCTGCGTAATGCTTTCAAACTGTCTGTCCTCGGCGATTTCGCGGGGATTTATGTGGCAATGATAGTCGATGATAGGCATCTTTGCCGCGTAATTGTGAAACAGCTTTTGCGCCGTTTCGGTGGAGAGAAGGAAATTTTCGTCCATAAACTTTTTCATTTGCAATACCTCACTTTGTTAATAGAATATAATTTAACATTTTTATTATATAAAAAATTACTGAAAAAGTCAATGGTTTTTTTATTTTTTCAGTTAAATAACACAATTCTTTTGGCAATTAGTACAAAAAACTCTGCAACTGATTTTAACAATGAAAAATCCCGCACCATGGGTACGGGATTTATGTTTATTTAAAGTGTAACGCCGGTTTTGAATATCGCTATATCGCGCGAACCGTGGCGCTCGTTTACAGTCTGGCGCCCGTTTGCGACGTTTACGATAAGGTCAACAAGCTCGTCAAGCTTCTTGTCAAAGCTGTCGCCTGTTACGATAGAGCCCGCGTCAAAGTCGATCCAATTGTTCTTGCGCTTTGCGAGATCGCTGTTGGTCGATATCTTTATCGTCGGAACAAATCCTCCGAAGGGCGTTCCGCGTCCTGTCGTAAACAGAACCACATGACAGCCCGCGCTCGCGAGGTTTGTTACCGCGACCATGTCGTTTCCGGGACCGTTAAGCAAGTTAAGACCGTGGCAGGTGAGCACATCGCCGTCAAACAGAACGTCGCATACCTGCTGGGTTCCGCTCTTTTGCGTACAGCCGAGCGACTTGTCCTCGAGGGTAGTAATTCCGCCCGCCTTGTTTCCGGGAGAGGGGTTTTCGTAAACGGGCTGGTCGTGCTTCTGATAGTACTCCTTAAAGCCGTTTACAAGCTTTACTATCTTCTCGAAGGTCTCCTCGTCCTTGGCCCTGTCCATAAGGAGCTGTTCCGCGCCGAACATCTCGGGGACCTCGGTAAGAACGCTTGTTCCGCCGATAGACGCCATATAGTCCGAAAGTCTTCCGACAAGCGGATTTGCGGTTATTCCCGAAAGTCCGTCCGAGCCGCCGCATTTTAGTCCGACCTTAAGGCAGGACATATCCTTTTCAACGCGCTTGTCATCCTTTGCCTTGTTATAGAGCTTTTCAAGCAGCGCAACGCCCGCGGATATCTCGTCTTCAACGTCCTGAGCGATAAGGAACGCCGTGCGGTCTTTATTGTACTCACCGAGAGTTTCCTTGAAAACGTCCATTCTGTTGTTTTCACAGCCGAGACCGAGGACCAATACGCCGCCGGCATTCGGGTGCTTTACCATTCTCTGGAGAATGGTGCGGGTGCGGTCGTGGTCTTCGCCTATCTGCGAACAGCCGTAAGGGTGAGTATAAGCGAAAACGCCGTCCACGCCATCATGGTTGGGATGCTTTTTAATAAACTCCTCAACTATCTTGCGAGCCTGAGAATTTACACAGCCTACCGTCGGGATGACCCAAAGCTCGTTTCTTATTCCTATTTCTCCGTTCGGGCGCTCGTAAACGTTCACCTTGGGAGCGGCCTTTTTCTCCATAGGAGATATTTCCTTTTTGTTAAAGGAATACTCGAGTGTTCCCTCAAGGTTGGTAGCCATATTGTGACTGTGGACATGCTCGCCCGCGGCGATATCCTTTGTCGCTCTTCCGATTACCTCGCCGTATTTTATCACCTTTTCGCCGGTCTTAATTTCCTTAAGCGCGAACTTGTGACCCTTTTCAATACCCTCAAGAAGCTTTACGCCCTCATATTCTTCACCTGCTCTGATATTTTCAAGAGCAACCGCGACGCTGTCTATCGGGGAAATTTTAATAGTTTTCTTCATAGCTTATTTACCGAGAAAAGCCTTAAGCGCTTTTCTTTCTCCATTCTTTACAATGCTTTCGAGATAGCCCGCAACAAGCTGAGCGTTATCGTCCTCGTCAAGGTTCTGCTCCCACAGATCGACCGCGCCGAGAGCCTTTTTGGCCATGGCTGTGTAATCGTTCATCTGCCAGAGCTCTTTCCAGAACTCGATATACTTGGGGTCGTCCGCAAGCGCTATATCCGCGTCGCCGCGCTTTCCGCGGTAGAATACCACCAGCGAAGCAAACGAGAACAAAATGTGCTTGGGAGATTTTCCGAACTTCTCGCGGTAATCATTATAGGTCGGGAGAAGTCTGGTCTTGAACTTGGTGGTAGAGTTAAGAGCGATGGACATAAGCTCATGACGGATAAACGGGTTTTTAAAGCGCTCTACAACGCTGTTTGCAAACGCGTCCATCTGATCCTTCGGAAGATTTATCGTGGGCTTTATCTCGTCGTTTATAAGCTCCGCTACAAACTGTCCCACGTCCTCGTCCTCTACGCTCTCGCGAACGGTATCGATGTCAGAAAGATAAGCCACGGGAACCATTGCGGTGTGAGAACCGTTGAGTATCTTTACCTTGCGCTGTTTATACGGAGTGATATCGTCGGCGAAGATTACGTTAAGTCCCGACTTATCAGCGGGGAGCTTTTCCTGAACGAACGCTTCCTTCTGAAGTACCCAGAGGTGGAATATCTCGCCCTTTACGATATTGTTGTCGCTGTATCCCGTCTCCTCGCATATCTGCTGCGCGTTATCCTTGGGATATCCGGGTACTATTCTGTCAACGAGTGTGCTGGTATAATGGCAGGCGGTCATCATCCAATCAATGAACTTTGCGTCCATATTGTTGATCTTCGCAAGCTCAACAAGGCATTTCTTAAGCTCGTCGCCGTTGTGGTCGATAAGCTCGCAGGGAATGATAGCAAGTCCCTTGCTCATATCGCCGCCGAAGTGGTCATATCTCGCCTTAAGCAAAGCAAGAAGCTTTCCGGGGAAGCTTACGGGACACTTTGAAAAATCGGTATCGTTTTTATCGAGAGCGATACCCGCCTCGGTCGTATTGGAAATAACGATCTCCAGATCCTCGCTCTTTGCGTAGGACAAGAACTTGTCATACTGCTCAAACGGATTTATGAAATCCTTGATAACGTCGATTATCTGCTTGCTCTGAACCTTTTCGCCCTTGTCGATTCCTTCAAGACAAAGCGTGTAGAGTCCGTCCTGCTTTGCAAGCTCGCCCACTCTGCCCGCAGGCATCGGCTGAACCACCGCAACGCCCGCGTTTATAACACCCGCGTCGTTAAGGTTCTGCAATATCCAATCCACAAACGCGCGTAAGAAATTGCCCTCGCCGAACTGCATGATCTTTACGGGTCTGTCAACCGCCTGATAATTGCTTCTGTTCAATTCTTTCATACTCAGCACCTCAAAAATTACATCTTTATGTTGTCCTTGGTCTTGTGGTTTTTTATCCTGATAAGGCAGACAATGCCTATTACCACCGACATAAGTCCTATCCCGACATTTGATATGAGCATCGCCACGCCGAGACTTTCGGCGCCCATTTCGGGAAAGGCGTTTATCATAACAAGCATTGCCGGAATTCTGAACACAAACAGCCTCGACAGATTGACAATCATCGAGAGCTTTGTGTAGCCCAGACCGTAAATCAGTCCGTTTACCGCCGAATTAACGCCAAGCGCGATAATTCCAATTCTCTCATAGGAGAAGATCTTTTCGATAAGAGCCGCTTTTTCCTGTCCGCCGTCACCCGCGAAAAACAAAGAAAGGGGCGCGCTGAAAATTGTAAGCAGTATAAAACCGACTATCGTAATAAAAAGGTTAAGCGCAAGCGTGCAGAAAAAAACCTGGATCATACGCTTATACTGCTTCTGGCTAAGATTATAGCTTATTACCGAGCTTTCCGAGTCCTCGCTGTAGGTCGTAAGATGCGTTACAGACCCGCTTATCTGGTTGGAAACGCCAAGCGCTCCGACAGCGCCGGGCTCATTGTCCTCATAGCGCATACCCAGACCGTTTACAATCACCTTTCCCATTGAGAAAACGAATTTTCCCAACGAAACCGGAATGGAAAGCGAACAAAGCGGTTTGAAAAAATCCTTATTGAACATGACGTTCTTCGCATTGAATTTAAACAGATAATTTTTTCTGAATATATTTACCAACGCGTATGTCGTCACGGAAAGGTCGGCGCATAGCGTGGCTACCGCGACCCACGTTGTCCCGAGATTGAACAGCGTTACGAAAACTATTGTGAATACAAGCTTTATCGACATTGAAGTAATGTTGATGATCGTTATATTCATCATAGCTCCGCGTGCCTTTTCAAGTCCCATGAATACCTGGTTGAAAAGTCCCACGCCGATCGAAACTATCTGAACGCGAAAATATCCGAGTCCCATATCGATCATTTCATCGTTAAGCTGAGCCAGCTTTAAGATCGGAACAGCGAAAACCTGTATCAACGCTATGACCGCTATCGCCAAAATAAAAAACGACTCGATCGTCGTGTTTGCGGCTTTTTTTGCTTTATCGTACTCTCCGCGTCCTATAAGTCTTGAGACTATAATGGAGCTTCCTGTCGCGAACCCAGCGCCCAGCGCGGTTATAAGCGACTTTATCTGCGAGATCATTACTACGCTCGAAAGCGCGTCACTGTCTGTTGTGGAAACAACAAACGTGTCGATCACGCTGCTTATGTACGAGAAAGCTCCCAATGCCATAAGCGGAAGGGAAATCCTCAGGACGACCGCCATGGGGTTTCCTGTGAGGATAAATTCCCTTCGTTTTCTATCCTTTTCGCTTACGGCAGCATTATCTGTGCTTGTTGCCATTAAGTGCCTTTCTTTTTTTCTAAGGCTGTCGATAACCCCCCATCTGCTTTGTCAGCCATATGGAGGCTTCTCAACAGCCTGATATCGTTATATCTATCTTAACTTTTTCTGAGTTTTATGCGCTTTTCGGTTGCCTTGTCAAACAAATAAACGCTCTCAAAAGGCACAGCAAACTCGATCTTCGCGTCGATCGCTGGAGATTCGTGAGGCTCAACCTTAAGGATAGCCTTTACGCCGCGAATATCGACATAGACGTTTGTGTTATCGCCGAGAAGCTCTGTAAGCTCAACCGTAGCCGCAAACTTAAACGCGTTTCTCACTCCCTCGTTTCCGACGAGCTTAACCGCCTCAGGACGGAAACCGAACACAACTTCCTCGTGCTCATACTTGTCTATTACCTCTTTGTCGGCAACAGCATTAAGGTCAACCATATTGTCGTTGATGTTAAGCTGACCGTCGTTTACGGTAGACTCGATAAAGTTCATGGGCGGCTCTCCGATAAAGCCCGCTACAAACAAATTCGAGGGGTTGAAGTACAAGTCGTACGGGGTTCCTATCTGCTGTACATAGCCGAGCTTCATAACAACGATCCTGTCGGCCATCGTCATAGCCTCGGTCTGGTCGTGAGTAACGTAGATCGTCGTAGCGCCGGTCTCGCGGTGGATCTGCGTGATCTCCGAGCGCATCGTAACTCTCTGCTTAGCGTCGAGGTTGGAAAGCGGCTCATCCATAAGGAATATCTCTACCTTACGGATAATCGCGCGTCCAACCGCAACTCTCTGTCTCTGTCCGCCCGAAAGAGCGCGGGGAAATCTGTCAAGATAGTCCGTAAGACCGAGAATTTTCGCGGTTTTGTTTACTCTGTCTTCGATAACGTCATCGTCTACGCCTTCAAGCGTAAGTCCGAACGCAAGGTTATCGTATACTGTCATGTGAGGATAAAGAGCGTAACTCTGGAACACCATCGCGATACCGCGCTCGCGGGGACCCTTTTCATTGGCTCTTACTCCATTTATGAGAAAGTCGCCGCTGCTTATGGTTTCAAGTCCCGCGATCATTCGCAGAGTTGTAGACTTTCCGCAGCCCGAAGAGCCGACAAATACGATAAACTCACCCTTTTCAATCTCAAGATTGAAATTGTGAACGGCGTGAAATCCGTTCGGGTAAATTTTGTTAATTCCCTGTAAAGTTAAATATGCCATAACGGTACTCCCACTTTAAATTTATTTCCGGTAACGCGATTTCTCCCGTTACTTGAGATCAAGATTGCCTATATTGTCCATATCGTCGTAGGTCTGGTTCTCGCCGCACATACCCCAGATAAAGGTGTAGTTTGAGGTAGCCGTGCCGCTGTGGATAGACCACGACGGAGATATGACCGCCTGCTCGTTGTGGAGAATGATATGGCGGGTCTCCTGCGGCTGTCCCATCATATGGAACACTACATTGTCGCCCTCAAGCTCGAAGTAGAAGTAAACCTCCATTCTTCTTTCATGAGTATGAGAAGGCATCGTATTCCAGCTGCTTCCCACCGCAAGCTCGGTCATGCCCATCGCAAGCTGACAGCTTTCGCAGACCGCGGGGTTTACATACTGATTTACAACGCGCTTGTTCATGTTCTCCGCAGTTCCGAGAGGACGGTGAACAGCCATATCCTTGGTTATATAAACGGTAGGATAGGTCTTATGCGCGGGGCAGGAATTGAGGTAGAACTTGGCGGGGTTATTCTTATCAGCCGACTTGAACACGATCTCCTTTGTGCCCATTCCGATATAAAGACCGTCCTTGTAGTCAAGAGCGTACTCTTTTCCGTCAAGAACTACTGTTCCTTTTCCGCCGACGTTTATCATTCCCATCTCGCGTCTTTCAAGGAAATACTCGGTGCCGAGCTCCTTGGTGCTTCCGAGAGTCAGCTCCTTATCCACGGGCATCGCGCCGCCCGCGATCATTCTGTCCTGATGCGAATAGGTAAGCGCGATCTCGTCCTTTACGAAAACCTTGTCGATAAGATAGTTCTTTCTTAAGGCTTCAGTATCGTATTTTTTGGAATCATCGGGATGATTTCCGTATCTGATATCTAATGTCATTGAATTGCTCTCCTTAAATGAATTGCTTTAAATGGGCAACAGCGTCGGGAATATCGTCGCCTGTTGTTCCCTCAAAAACAAGGTTCGCGTCGGGACAGACTTTTCTTATTTCGGGGATTATCCTCGAATAATCGAAAATTCCCTTTCCCACGCCGACCTGTTTCAGCGTTCCGTCCTCCGCAATAACGCAGTCCTTTATATGGAACACCACAATTCTGTCGCCGAATGTTTCAAGTCCCTCGCGCAGAATATCATACATCTCGTTTACATTCGATTTATCAAGATAATTGTACAGATCAAAGATGATCCTGATGTTGCTTCTGCCGATGGACTTTACCGCTCGGTCGAGTATCTTTACATTCCAGCAGACGTGTCCGAACGCGCCTTCCATTCCGATATACGAGCCGCAGTCCTTTGCGTAGTCCGCAAGCTCGGAGAACGTCGAAATAACGCGCTGTACTGCCTCTTCGGTGCGGTTCTGAGGATGATAGGTCCATTTATCTCCGTTAAAGGAGCCTGTTTCGGAACCAACCGTGTCACAGCCCAGATCGTGCGACAGCTTAAGATAGTCCTTGAACACCGCCACGCCGTTTGTTATCTTCTCCTCATTCGGGTGAACGGGATTGAAATACGCGCCGATAAGCGGGACCGACTTATTGTGCTGCTCAAAGACCTTGCGAAGCTCACCCGCGCGTTCTTTTGTCATAGCCCCGGGAGCGTAAGATATCCCGTCAAGGCACTTATACGCGACGAGCTGCACGCCGCAAAGCCCGAGCTCGTCGAGCTTCGCGGCGATATTTTCCTCGCCCTTGACGCCCAGATCGTGGGCGCGAATAAACAGCTTCATTATCTCTGAACACGTCCCGAAGCGTCACCGCCCGCGAGAGTTTCAACTTCCTTGCGTGAAACGAGGTTGAAGTCGCCGGGGATAGTGTGCTTGAGAGCGGAAGCAGCCACGCCGTACTCGAGCGCGGACTTGAAGTCCTTTCCGTCCACAAGACCGCAGATAACGCCGCCCGCGAAGGAGTCGCCACCGCCTACGCGGTCAACGATCGGGTGAATGGAGTATTCCTTGGAGTGGTAGAACTCCTTTGCGTCTCTGCTGTAAATGCATGCGGACCAACCGTTGTCGGAAGCCGAGTGAGAAACGCGCAGAGAGGAAATGCAGTACTCAAAGTTGTAATCAGCAACCATCTGCTCGAAAATCGACTTGTAGCCCGCAAGCTCAAGGTCGCCGGAGGTAACGTCGGTGTTTCCGGGCTTATAGCCGAGAACCAGCTCCGCGTCCTCTTCGTTTCCGATGCAGACGTCAACATACTGCATAAGGTTCTTCATTACCTTCTGAGCCTTCTCGCTGCTCCAGAGCTTCTTGCGGAAGTTGAGGTCAACGG
>JAFLUG010000007.1 GCA_022508885.1 Oscillospiraceae bacterium
TCTACGAGTTTATGCCGATGTACATTGAGAAGATACATCTTCCGTTCAACTGCAATCTGCGCTTTGACATTCTTGACGAGGAAATGGTAAAGACCCTCAAAGAGGGCGGATGCTATATGATAGACATCGGTCTTGAAAACGGAAACGAGGAATTCCGCAAAAAATATCTGCACAGAAACATGAAAAACGACCACATGATAGAGGTGTCAAAGTGGTTCAGAAAATACAAAATAACCGCGCTTACCTACAACATCGTAGGTCTTCCGTATGAAACGCTTGAGTTGTCGCTTGAGACTGTAAAGCTAAACGCGAAGCTCGATGTGGACAAGGTCATCCCGAATATCTTCTACCCTTATCCGATGACTATACTCGAGAAGACCGCGCGCGACGGCGGATTCATCGACCCGACGGTCGACCCTAACGACCCTGTTCAACTGAGGATGCCGCAGTATCCGAAGTATGATATTCTCTACATGGCATACAACTTCAACAAGCTTGTAAAAAAATACAAGGCTATCTACGAGCTTCCCGAGGATAAGGCGAAAAAAGCCGAGGCAAAGCTCGACAAGAAAATAACCTCGCCGAGCTATCCGAGAAAGTTTTTGTACAAGACCGCCAAAATGAAGGACGACGCTTTTATCACGGCAAAGAAAACGCTCAAAAAGGTTTCGCCCAAGCTTTATATCTACCTCAAGAACAAGACGATGAAAGAAGTACAAAATTAACAGAATAAAAAGTTTTGGGGAAAACCCTTTCTGTAGAAAGGGTTTTCCCCAAGCCCTTTTCCCAAAGACTTTTTGTATGCATGGCTATAATTTTTTGTAATATTCCATGAAATTTGTCCATAAGATTTACAAAAATCGAAAGGACAAGTGATCAAGTTGATTAACGCCATAAAAAAGTGTAAGGTTTCCGATCTGTTGATCTATATTCTCTCGGCGGAGCTTGTGGGAGTTGCATCAAGCCTTTTTGCGGGGAATTTCGGCGATATTTATCTCACGCTCGAAAGACCGCCTCTCTCGCCGCCGGGAATCGTTTTCCCTGTCGTATGGAGCATTCTTTACGCGCTTATGGGCGCTTCAGCCTGTATTATAGGCGCTTCGAATACCGATAAGAAGGATATTCAGAGCGCTCTCAGGATATACTGCATTCAGCTTTTGGTGAATTTCTCGTGGAGCATAGTATTTTTCAGATTTCAGGCGCTGTGGACCGCGGTAATAGTAATCATCGCGCTTCTGATACTGATAATCGTGATGATCGTAAAATTTTACAGAATAAACCGCGCGGCGGCGTTTATAAACATTCCGTATCTGCTGTGGGTGATTTTCGCGGGTTATCTGAATATCGCGACGGCAATTATAAATTAACAAGCTCGACGGTTTCCGCCGCGAGCAATTCGCACTCTTCCCTGTCGTGAGTTACGAAAATGACGGTCTTGCCCTCGGCTTTTTTTCGGACGTATTCTATTACAACACGTTTTGTTTCGCTGTCAAGTCCCTTGAACGGTTCGTCAAGGAACAGGATCTCACTTTCGGCAAGCATTGCTCTCACAATTGCCATTCTGCGCTTCATTCCGCCGGAAAGCTCGCGGACGGGTTTCTCGGCACAGCCGGAAAGCTCTACCGCGCAAAGCTCCTTTTCGATCTCGGCTTTTGTAAAGCGTTTTCCCGTAACAAGGCGAATGTTGGCGGAAACAGTAAGATTATCGCACAGTCTGTCCTCCTGGAAAACAGCGCTTATCGGCTTGTCAAAGCCGGTGAGCGTTCCGCTGTCCGCGGGAATAAGACCCATCAGAACAGACAACAGCGTTGTTTTTCCGCAGCCCGACTGTCCGACAAGCGCGGTTATTTGCCCCTCGGCAAAATCATGAGTGAAATTATTAAGGACAAGCTTATCGTGAAACGATTTGCAGATGCTTTCGGCTTTAGGCATATTTTACCATCTAATCCTTTCATTACATTCGTTCGATTTTTTTCTGCAGTATTCCCACCAAAAGCAAAAACAGCTTTTCACACAGCAGACTGAGCAGAATAATCGCCGCTGTCCACGCGAACAGGTCGGCTGTTTCAAGGTATATCTTCGACATGAAAAGCTTTTCGCCAATCGAGCCGTCGGGTATGCCTATTACCTCCGCCGCCGCGCCCGATTTCCACGAAAGTCCTATCGCAAGCGCCGAAGCAGAGCGGAAATGCGGCATGAGCTGAGAAAGATAAACTCCCGAAAACCTTCGCCAAGCGGGGATCTTAAATACTTTGGACATCTCCTCGAGCTTTGGGTCGAGGCTGTCTATGCCCGCCTGCATATTGGAGCAAACTATCGGCGTGCAGATAAGGAAGGTTACAAGCACCGACAGATTTTCCGAGCTTATCCAGAACAGCGCGAGAATAGTGAACGACGCAACGGGAATTGACTTCATAACGGAAATAAGCGGCGAAAAGATAACGCGGACAACGCGGAATTTCCCCGAGAGCACCGCAAGCAGCGTTCCTGTGGCAAGTCCGAGAAAAAAGCCGAGCATTATCCTCGCCGCGGAGAACAAGACGCTTCCCCAGAAATCCGCCGTGACAACAAGCTCGGAAAGCCTTACGATAACATCAACTGGCGACACAAGCAAAATCCGGCTGTTTACGGCAACTGCCGCTATCTGCCATACGATAAGCCAGAAGAGTATTCCTGCCGCCGTTATCAGCGCTTTTTTCACTTGCTCACCTCCCGTTTTGTTAAAACTATGGGGCAGAGACAATTTCTCTGCCCCGATTTGTGTTTTATTATTTCGCGTTATGCACCGTAATAAAAGTCATCTCCCGGCATTGCTCCGCCGACAGACGCGGGGAGCTGGTCATAAAGCACCTGTAGATAACCCGAGAGCTTTTCCTTCATTTCCGCGCCGGTTATGCAGACGATGTGGCAGTTGGGGATAGCTTTTTCAGCTACCGCCGCGGGGACTATCTCATACTTTCCGACAAGCTGCGCGGCGTCGGTTACGTTTTCGTTTACGAATTTGACAGACTCGCCGTAGCGGCTCATAAACTGATTTACGGCGGCGGGATATTCCTCGGCAAAGCTCTTTCTAACTATTATTACTCCCGTGAGAAGCGAGCTTGAAAGGTTCAGATCATCCCACGCGTCGTTAAGGTCTACTGCCACGCGGGTATTTTCGTTTTTGCTCATTGCGGTCGTTACAAAGGGCTGAGGAAGCATCGCCACAGCGTTTGGATTTGCCTCAAGCGCGGCTAAGCATTCGGCGTGCTCGCTTTTCCACTCGATTTTTACATCATCAAAAATATTATTGCTCTTGAGAATAAAGTTGAGCGCATACTCGGGGGTCGCTCCCTTTCCCGCAGAATATACAGTCTTTCCCTTTAAGTCCGCAACTGAATTTACCGTATTTCCGTTTTCAACGATATACAGAACGCCGAGAGTGTTTACCGCAAGCGTCTGAATTTCACCCGAGGTTTTCGAGTAAAGCACGGCGGCTAAGTTTGCGGGAACGCACGCTATATCTATCTCGCCTTTTATAAGACGGGGAGTTATTTCATCAGCCGCGCCCGCGAGTATGAAATCATAGCCGTAATCACTCTGCTCATCATCGTCCATAAGCTTTACCATACCCATACCGGTCGGGCCGTTTAGCGCGGCGATCGTCACCTTTTCGGGCATTTTTTCCACAGTACTGCTGTTTTCGTCAGATGAGTCCGTATTGCCTGTACTGCTTGAATTGTTTACGGTATCCGAACTCTCCGAGCTGCCTGTTTCAGCATTACAGGCGGTAAAAGCAAACATACACAACGCCGCCATGATGACAGAACATATTCTTTTTTTCATTTAGATCTTCCTTTCTTCACTTTGAGTAAATTGCTTTTGATGTTACTCCGTTAAGCCTTCCGAGTTTTCCCGAAAGCGCGGAGATAATATCCGCGGGCGCGTCCGCGACCACGCAGATTATATTTAATCCCCTCTCACGGTACGGCAGTCCCATTCTGCCCTGAATGTACTCTCCGTATTCGTGCAGAAGAGCATTTACGCTCGAAACGCTCTCGCTGTCGCTGATGATCATTGAGATTATCGCCACACGTTTTTCCTGCTCCATAGGCCATTCCTTTCAATAACAACAAAACGCGTCCTCCGGCAAACGACCGAAAGACGCGAAATTATACAGATATCCTGTAAAGATCGGCTCGCTTTCGGCTCAAAAAAATTTTGCCGTCAGATTACCAGATGTTCTTGTCGGCAAGCACAGACCAAAGCCTCGGAAAACACCTCGGCCCAGAATGTTCTTACTACAAAGAATATTATACACTTAAACCGCAATTATGTCAAGTGATTTTTAAAATTATTTACTTATATTATCAATATGAACATCAAGCTGATTGTAAGGAATTTCAATATCGTTTTCAATAAACGCCGCTCTTATCTGCTCGGTAAGGTCGAAATAAACCGTCCAATAGTCCCCGGTATTACACCACGAGCGCGCGGTGATGATAATAGCGCTTTCACCGTGCCCCATCATTCTTACGTCAATGGGCTTTGTCTTATCAACAAGCTCATGTGCTTCTATTATGTCTTTAATAACTTTTTGCGCTATATAAAAATCATTATTGTAGGAAATAGACAGAGAAAGATCAACACGGCGCGTATCGTTTCCTGAATTATTGATAATCGTCGCGTTTACGGCAAGGCCGTTCGGCACGAATATTGCCTGATTTGTGACGCTGTCAAGGCGAGTGTGCATAATGGAAATATGTGTTACAAAACCCTCTACGCCGTTAGTAACTATATAATCGCCTATCTTAAACGGCTTTGTCAGCATAAGGATAAATCCGCCCGCGACGTTTGACAGCGAATTTTGCAAAGCAAGTCCTATCGCTACGCCCGCTGTGCCGATTACGGTAATGACAGAAGTCGAGGGTATTCCGAGCAAGCTCAAAACAATAGTGAGCAAAAGAACATAAAGTACTATTTTGGTGATTTGTGTTGTAAATTTTACGACCGTAAGCTCGAGCTTGGTTTTGGAAAGGCCCTTAGACATAAGCTTTACGCACAGCTTTGTCAGGATAAGACCGATTATGAGAACAATTATAGCGAGGAATATTGAAGGAATAGCGTTCAAAAAGGAAGTCCACAGCGACGCAAAAAACTCTCCGATAGCGTTAAGTGTAGTCTCGGGCTTTTCAACAAGCCCATGTATCGCGTCGTTAAGAGTAGGCTCGGGCATTGATGAAGCTTCAATATCCGCGGAATCCGCCGCCTCGCTCAACATAAGCAACAGCCCCATTACGCAAGCTCCTTTTCAAACGCCGAACAAACAGCGTCTGCGTCTGCGTTTCTTATAAGCACGGAGATCTCGTCAACGCTTGTTGTTATCATCAAAATCATAGCCTCAAGACGGTTGAGTATCTCAAATACGCGCGCCGCGAATCCGACGGTTTCGGTCATCTCGCCCGTTTTTATCACGATCTTGCGGTTTGAACTGTTTATCATCGGCGAAACGCAGTCCTTTTCCCGAAGTTCCTTTACAACTCCGAGAAGCTTCGGTATATCATCGTCGTTTACCGTAAAGCCAAAGCTGAATATCTCGGACGTCGGGGCGGTCATGGAGATCATATCAACATTTATTCCCGCATTCGCGACGATCCTCAGTGTGTCCTCCATGATAGTTCTGTCGAGAGGAACGTTGTAAAAGGAAACGGCGGATACGTTTTCTGTAACTTCAAGCTTCATTGCTAATCCTCCTTAATCAAATCGCCTTAATCAAATCGTTCATGGCATAAAGTCCCGCGGGTTTTCCGCTTAAGAATACAGCCGCGTTTACCGCGCCCGCCGCGAATACCTCGCGGCTCTGCGCTGAGTGAGAGAGCGTAATTACCTCGTCGTGTCCCGCAAAGATTATGTCGTGTTCTCCGACGATAGTGCCGCCGCGGACAGCGTGCATTCCTATCTCGCTTTTATCGCGCGGCTTTCTCACGGAATGACGGTCGTATACATAATGCTTTGTATTTCCAAGCTCCTCGTTTATCGCCTCGGCTATCATGATAGCTGTTCCGGAGGGAGCGTCCATTTTACGGTTGTGGTGTTTTTCAAGTATTTCAATGTCAAATTCTCCTCCTAAAATCTGCGTAGCTTTTCTCGCAAGCTCGACAAGCAGATTTATTCCGAGCGACATATTGAAGGTGAAAAACACGGGGATCTCCGCCGAAGCCGAGGTAATCTTCGCGCGCTCATCGTCGGAATATCCCGTAGTAGCGAAAACCGCGGGAACGCCGTTTATCTTGCAATACGAAAGCAAGTCCTCAAGAGCCGAGGGATGTGAAAAATCAATTATAACATCCGGCTTTTCAGGCAGATCAAAAACGCTTTTATACACGGGAAAATCCGCGTATTTTTCGCAGAGCTTGTCAACTCCCGCGACAACCGTACAGTCCTCGCGTTCTTCACAAAGACGCGCTATGACCCTGCCCATTCTTCCGCAGGCGCCGGATATTGCTATTCTTGTCATTTTTTACTCCTTTTTACTTAAGGCAACACCGCACAAAGATCGTGCGGTATCGCCTTAAAGCGTGCTTTCATAATGAAACCACGCTCTGCTTTTTTTAATCATACTATTCCCACAAGCGAAAGCTCGGACATCACCGTTTTAAGCTTTGCGGTCATTTCCTCGGGCATTGAACACAGAGGAAGTCTGCACTCTCCCGCCTTAAAGCCCATGATATTAAGCGCCTCTTTTACGGGAATCGGGTTTACGTCCATAAACATCGCCTTGTCGAGAGCATATAGCTTTTTAGCCAATTCGAGAGTCTCTTCGCGCTTTCCCTCGAGATAAAGCGAAATTTCGTTGTGCTTTTCTTCGGGAGCTACATTTGACGTTACGGAAATAAGTCCCTTTCCTCCGAGAGCCATTACACAGAGCGCCTCGTCGTCGTTTCCCGAATAGATGTCGAGGTCGGTCTTCGCGGCAATTCCCATAACCGCGCTCATATTCGAGCTTGCCTCTTTGACCGCCCTTATGTTCGGGTGCTTGGAAAGCTCAACGTAAGTATCAACGGCGATATTACAGCCCGTTCTCGTAGGAACATTATAAAGCATTATCGGAAGATCAACCGCGTCGGCTATTTGCGTAAAATGCTTTACAAGTCCGCGCTGAGAAGCCTTGTTGTAGTAAGGCGTAACATGAAGAAGCGCGTCCGCTCCCGCTTTTTCGGCTTCTTTTGAAAGCTCGACGGCGTAAGCGGTATCGTTAGAGCCGGCGCCCGCGATAACGGGAACACGATGGTTTACGCGCTCTATACCATAACGAATGACCTCGATATGCTCCTCGTCGGTCATAGTCGCGCTCTCGCCTGTTGTTCCGCAGATAACGAGCGCGTCGATCTTATGCTCTATCTGATAGTCGATGAGTCTTCCGAATTCCTCATAGTTTATACTTCCGTCAGCGTTCATCGGCGTAGCGATAGCCGTAGCGCATCCCGTGAAGATAGGTGTAATCATAAAAACCCCCTGTTGTTGCTGATGATTGCCGTTAAATCAATCCAGATATCCTTTTGCCGCAAGAAGCTCCGCCATTTCTACCGCTCCGCCCGCGGCGCCTCTGAGTGTATTGTGCGAAAGGCAGACGAACTTATAGTCATACTGCGTGTCGGGACGAAGTCTGCCGATCGAAACAGCCATACCGTTTTCGAGGTTGCGGTGAAGAGCAGCCTGAGGCATATTATCCTCCTCAAAATAATTGAGGAACTGCTTCGGAGCAGACGGAAGCTTAAGAGCCTGCGGCTCTCCCGAATACTCTGCCCAGATCTTCTTTATCTCCTCTATAGAAGGCTTGTTTTCAAATCTTACGAAAACCGCCGCGAAATGACCGTTTGAAACGGGAACTCTGAGGCACTGAGTCGTTATGCTCGGTGTTTCGGTATTTACAATAACGCCGTTTTCAACCGTTCCCCATACCTTAAGCGGCTCTTTTTCGGACTTTTCCTCTTCTCCGCCGATAAACGGGATAACGTTGTCCACCATTTCGGGCCATGTCTCAAAGGTCTTGCCGGCGCCTGATATAGCCTGATATGTGCAGGCGAGAACCTCTGTGATGCCGAACTTTCTGAGCGGCGAAAGCGCGGGAACATAGCTCTGTATCGAGCAGTTGGACTTTACGGAGATAAAGCCGCGCTTTGTGCCGAGACGCTTTTTCTGCGTTTCGATAACAGCCGCGTGGTCGGCGTTTACCTCGGGAATTATCATGGGAACGTCGTTTACGCCGCGGTTTGCGGAGTTATTTGACATAACAGGGCACTCGGCCTTTGCGTATTTTTCCTCAAGCGCCTTTATCTCGTCCTTTTTCATATTTACCGCGCAGAATACGAAATCGACCGAAGAAGCGATCTCGTCTATATCGGCCTCGGCGTCCTTTACAACAAGGTTTTCCATGCTCTTGGGCATCGGCACGTCCATAAACCAGCGCCCTCCGACAGCCTCCTTGTAGGTCTTTCCCGCAGAGCGCGATGAAGCCGCGAGGACCTTTACCTTAAACCACGGATGGTTTTCGAGCAGGACAGCAAAGCGCTGACCTACCATTCCCGTAGCTCCGATAATGCCGACATTGTACTGTTCCTTCATAACTGTGTCATTTCCTTTCGTTCTATACTTTTTAATTTCGGGCAAAAATAAATCCGATGAAAAATCATCGGAACTGCTTTTAATACCCAAATGCTAAACAAAAACACGATAGCACTCCATCAAGCAAGCCGATGACAGTCATACGCCTATTAAACGCACAACCGGATAACGCGCATATCGGACTGCGCGCTCCTCGGCGGTTTTGCCTTTCACGGCGGCTTTCCGACAAGCCGTACTGCCGCTACTCTTCATCACCGCGCCTCTACCTAAGTTATATTTTATCACATTACATATTTTTTGTCAATAGATTACAGCAAATTTATTGAAAAAAATATACAACCGAGATTGACAAATTTTGTTAAAAGTGTTAAAATACTTATATAAATCAAATGGGGTTGAAAACAATGCTGAAAAGCGATTTTTATTACGAGCTGCCCGAGGAGCTTATCGCGCAGACTCCCGCGGAGCCGCGCGACAGCTCGCGGCTTATGGTTATTTCCCGCGAAAGCGGAGAAATTACCCACGACCGCTTTTATAATATATGCAATTATCTGCGAAAGGGTGACCTTCTGGTTATGAACGACAGCAAGGTATTTCCCGCGAGGATCTTCGGAACAAAGCGCGATACGGGCGTTTTCTGCGAATTTCTTCTGCTCAAAAGAAAAAGCCTTTCCGAATGGGAGACCATGGTAAGACCGGGGCGCAGACTAAAGCCGGGGGTTGTCGTAGATTTTCCCGAAGGGTTGTCGGCGGAGATCCTCGATACGGTTGAGGGCGGAAACAGGCTTGTGCGGTTTTCTTTTGAGGGAGATTTTTTCGACATTCTCGACAGGATCGGGCAGATGCCGCTCCCGCCGTATATAACCGAAAAGCTGAAGGACAACGACCGCTACAACACGGTATACTGCCGTGAGACAGGCTCGGCGGCGGCACCGACGGCGGGGCTTCATTTCACCGAAAGGGAGTTGCAGAAGGCGCGGGAAATGGGCGTTGATACGGCGTTTGTGACGCTTCATGTGGGCTTGGGAACGTTCCGTCCCGTAAAAGAGGACAATATTCTCGACCACAAGATGCATACCGAGCACTATGTCATTCCCGATGAGACCGTTGAGAAAATAAAAGCCTGCAAAGAACGCGGCGGGCGCGTTATATCCGTGGGGACGACCTCGTGCAGAACTCTCGAAAGCTATGCGCAAAGCGGAAAAACCACGGATGACACAAGCATTTTCATTTACCCGGGGTATGAATTTAAGTGCGTAGACGGGCTTATCACAAACTTTCATCTTCCCGAAAGCACGCTTATCATGCTTGTTTCGGCGTTTCTGGGAAGAGAAAAAACGCTGAACGCATATAAGACCGCCATTGAGGAAAGGTACAGATTTTTCTCGTTCGGCGACTGTACATTTATTGTATAAAAGCGAGGAACAAAAATGATTATTGACACGCATGTCCATATCTATCCCGAAAAGATCGCCGACAAGGCGGTTGAGGGGATCAGAGATTTTTACAATATGCACATAGAATACGACGGGCGGATATCAACTCTTCTGCGCGAGGGAAAAGCCGCGGGTGTTGATAAATTCATCGTGCAGAGCGTGGCGACGGTTTTTGAACAGGTGTGCTCAATTAACAACTTTATCGCGCAAAGTGCTTCGGAAAATCCCGAGCTTATCGGCTTCGGTACGCTGCATCCCGACTTTCCCGATATACCGAAGGAGGTTGAGCGCATGATCTCGCTCGGACTTAAGGGAATAAAACTGCACAGTGACTTTCAGCGCTTTGCTATCGACGACGAGCGGGCGTTTCCTATTTACGAGGCGGCGGAGGGCAGGCTTCCCATACTGTTTCATATGGGCGACACGAAAAGCGATCTTTCCGCGCCGGAAAGGCTTGTTAAAGTTATCGGAAAATTCCCGCGGCTTACGGTAATAGGCGCGCATTTCGCGGGATGGTCGATGTGGGAAAGGGCCGAGAAAGCTCTTGCGGGAACAGGCATCTACACCGACTGCTCGAGTTCGCTTTATACGCTCTCCCCCGAGCGCGCCGCCGAGCTTATTCACCGCTTTGGAGCGGACAAGGTTTTATGGGGAACGGACTATCCGATGTGGAATTACGCGGATGAAATGAAAAGGTTTAACGCTTTGCCGCTTTCCGACAAAGAACGCAGGATGATTTTGGGAGAAAACGCCGTGAAATTATTGACAAGCGGGAAATAATGTGTTAAAATTAAGATAATACACAAATAACCAACTTTTGGGAGATTTCTTTTATGAAGATAAATTGGAATGCAAAGTATTTTACTATCGCGGTTTACGCGCTTTGCACGATAGTGCTCGGGGCGCTGGCGATAATGCTTATTTTCAATCTCGACTCGGTTATGGATAAGCTTTCGGTTTTTGCGGGAATAATTACGCCTATCATAATCGGAATTTTCTGCGCGTATCTGATAAATCCCCTTATGGTAAAGATCGAAAACGGAATGCTCGGAAAGCTTTCGCGTTCTTCCGACCCCAAAAAGAAAGGGCTGGCAAGAATGCTGGCGCTGACGCTTACAATGCTTATCATTTTCGCGTTTCTGGCGCTTATAATAATTTTGATCATTCCCCAGCTTGTAACCAACATTATCGCGATCTTCAACAACATGGACACCTATATCGCGAATATCAAGTCATATATTTTAGAGCTCTCCGATGAGCATCCCCAGATAGCGGCGTTTCTCGGAAATCCTATCAATGATTTCTCGAAATTCATCTCTGATTTATGGGACCAGTATTCCGCGGAATTTATGAACTTTGCCGGAAATGTGGCGGCGGGGATCTGGTCAGTCATAAACACCCTCAGTAATGTATTTATCGGTCTGGTCATTTCGGTTTACTTGCTGGCTAAAAAGGAAATGTTTGTGGGTCAGACCAAAAAGCTGATCTTCGCGTTTTTGAAAGTTGAAAGAGCACAGCGATTTTTAAGAGTATGCGGTGAGGCTTCGGAAAAGTTTTTAGGCTCTATAATCGGAAAGATCATTGAGGCGCTGCTTGTCGGAATGCTGTATTTCATCGGGCTTATATGTATGAACATACCGTATGCGCCGCTTATAGCGGTGGTTATGTTTGTGTTTAACCTCATTCCGTTTGTCGGTCCGATAATAG
Organism: Oscillospiraceae bacterium; assembly: GCA_022508885.1. Classification (GTDB taxonomy): domain Bacteria; phylum Bacillota; class Clostridia; order Oscillospirales; family Ruminococcaceae; genus CAG-115. The sequence continues at coordinate 11,748 of JAFLUG010000007.1, forward strand.
GCGCGATACCCTGCACGCTCCTGCTGATCTTAAGCGATCATCCGATCATGGCGCTGTGGTTTCTGGTTTTTGTGGTTGTGCTTCAGACTATTGACGGAAATATTGTCGGTCCGTGGATATTGGGCGACCAGACGGGACTTCCCGCGGTATGGATACTTGTTTCGATCATCATCGGCGGCGGATTTTTCGGGGCGCTCGGAATGTTCCTCGGAGTGCCGGTATGCGCGGTGGTTTACATGCTGATAAAAGATTTTATCGAGGGAAGGCTTAAAAAGCGAAAGCTTCCGCAGAACACCAACAACTATATCGGAAAGGTAGACTACATCACACCCGACTATGTTTTTGAAGAACAGCCCCAGCCCGAAAAAACCGTCGAAGAAATTGTGGTGGAAAAGCGCTCTGTCAGTCAGAAGATAAAGGATCTTCACAGAAAGATCTCGGAAAAGAATAAAAAATAAAAGCAGACCCGATAGGCACAGCGCTTATCGGGTCTGCTTTTTTACTCCAATATTATGAATTAAGAGAAGATCGCTTCATTCAGCCACACATACGCCGCGTCAAGAGCCTCGTAAAAGCCGATGAAATCACCCCTGCGGGCCTTTGTTATGTCAGCCTCGGGAGTCTGAGGAACAAGCTGGACCATGATCTTGTCCGGAACATCAAGATCGGCTATCTTTTTGGTCTCCTTGATAACCAGTCTCACCGCAAAAGGATCTCCGCCGCTTCCGTAAAAAATCGTGCTGCCGCTTCTGATAAGCGGAAATCCCCTGTAATACATAAGCTTGTTTTCTTCCATTTTATATACCTCCAATAATATAATTTACAAATTTAAAAGCTCCTCGCCGTTTATCAGCCTCAAAACATTTTCACAAAGCCGCTCGGCGTAGATAGCGCTTACCTTGAATATCGAATTCCCGTCGATAACGGCAACATTTTTCCTTTCATCAAGCGGGTAGAATTCTACCGTGTTTTCCGCAAAGCCGTATTTCTCAGCGTATTCCCCGAAATAAACGAACTTTACGGAAAAGATAGGTTCACCGCTTGTTTCTTCGGTATAATACTCCTCGCCGTAAGTGCCGATAAGCTGTTGATAATAGCTTCTGAAAAGACTCGTTTCAAGCTCCTTTTCTCCATAGAAAAAACGCTTTTCCTCTCCGTCTATAACAAACTCAAATTCGCCGTCTGCCGTCTTGATATCTATACTTTTTACATAGTAAATATACGGCGAAAGCGGACGTCTTGAAATTAGCTTTTCGGGGTCGAATGTGCACCAGACAGCGTCTTCTTTATCAAGCTCGAAGATTCCATTCGTACCTTCTAAAACCGCGTAATATCCCGTGACTTCGGACAATCCGCCGCCGAGCTCACGTTTTATCTCGTTTCCTATCAGAAGTCTGTATTCGTTTGTTCCGAGCGTAAAGCTTACGACAGCGTAAGGGTCGTCAAGCCCGCAGCTTTGGATGTTCTCCTCGGACTGCTCAAGAAAAGCGCAGCGGCTCATTGTAAGCGAGCAAAGATCGTTGTACACAGCAGAGCCCGCGCTTGCGTCGACCTCGGCGGTAAACGGACTTATAAACCTGTGAGTGTTTGAGGTCGCCTGAACAAAATCATCGTCGCCCAGAATATCCGACATATACCGTATCTCGACCGCGTTTTCCAGATCCTTTCGCTCTACCGTAACGCTTTCCACAGTCGTATCGCTCAGACTTTCCGTAAGTGTAAGCTGAACGAAATCCTTGATATCGCGGTATACGCCCGAAACCGTTTCCTTATCCGCTGTCATGACGTTTCTGTCTCCGACCCTAAAATAAACCGAGGTGTCGGAGGGGTTGTTCACGCCGAAAAACAGCTCTTTAACAGTTCCGTCGTCAAAGGTAACTTTTACTGTCGCGAGAGGGTTTTCAAGTCCGTATTTTTCAAGGTTTTCAGCGTTTTGCTCTACCAGCGGCTGTCTTGACAAGCCCGCAAGTCCGCCGATAAACGCGTTTACGCGTGTGTTATTCTGAACAGCTCCGAGCATTTCCCCGCTCGACCATGAGAACTCTGTCTTACCGTCAACAGTGTTTTCCGAACGGGTGAACAAAAAGCTTCCGTGCTCGTTGATAACTGATACTGCCTCGACATTCTCACGTTTTTTATCGGTCACGTTTACAGTTATTATTTCGTCCTCGGACGTTGCTCCTTCTCTATCGCTATCAGGGATAAAAATCAGCACAGCCGCCAGAACCGCCGCTAAAACGCCAAGCGCCGCCGCGGAGATGATCACTGTTTTTTTGCTCATCAGCGGTGCCTCCTGCGAATATAGATGACAACGCCTGCCGCGACAACTCCCACTGGTATGACGATGCACAGAATAACCGCAAGAGTATTCGCAGTGGCTTCGGTCATATCGAAATAGACTGCCTCAAAGGATTTCGGGGTTATCGAGATACCCTTGTTTTTTCCTAAAACACTGTCGAAAACCTCGAGGAAAAAAGTCTGATTCCCCGCGTTCGCGTATGACATAAGCGTATTTCCGGCAAGCGCCTCCGAGCCTGTCACGCAGACTCTGCTGACACTATCGGAGCTTTTTTTGGCAGACATAACAACATCGTTGAAGGTGCCTGTTTCAGCGGAGCCTAACTCAAAATCACCTTCGAGGTCAAGCGGATACAAAAACGCGCTTTCGTATGATCTCATCAGCACATCAAGCTGGTTTGACGTTCCGGGCAGAATATACACGGGACGCAGATCGGAGCCTAAGACAAATCCGTTTTTGTACGACTCGTTTGTAAAATCAGTTGATTCGACCTGCTGCAAATGCATATAGTATGTCTGCGCGCTTACCAGATAGTTTGGATTTGTATGACCTATAACGGAATATCCTACCTCAAGCCCCCAGTCGCTCAGAAAACCGTCAATGTTGGGAGTTTTGGGCTGGTCGCTCGAAGCGAAATAGAACACGCTTTTACCGAGCGCTCCGTTGTTGTCGAGGAATTTGTCCAGTTTTGCGAGCTGTGCGGTGTTAAGATCCGACGACGGGGCGTATATCACAACAACATCAGCGTCCCCCGGTATCTCACCCGTAAGCAGATCTACGCTTTCAACATCATAGCCGTTTTTACTGAGAAGTCTGCTCAAAGCCTCGCTTCCGTGCTCGCCGAAGCCCTCGGTAAAGACAATTTTCGCGGGGTCGTCGTCGGAAACATAAAGCATCGCCGAAACAGCCTCCTGCTCGATAAGCGAATTTCCGATATACCCATAATAATAGTAGTAATACATCGCCGTTTCGTCGTCGAGTCCGAAATAATCGACGGGCGAGATTATCCTGTATCTTCCCGAATTTTTGTTTTCAACGACAACATAGTCCTCGGCAAGAGTTTCGCCGGAGAATTTCGCCGCAAAATCGGGATTTTGCTCGAGCACAAGGTAATCGAGCGTTATGTGCTCACTGTAAGAGGCGATTTTTTGCAGAAGCTCGTTTACCTGTTTGTAATATTCACCCTCGTCAACAAAATGCTTTTCCGAGCTTGTAACGGTGATAGAAATATCGGTCTGCAAAAAGTATTGAAGATAATATTCCGTCCGGGCGTCGAGAGTATACAGCCCCGTCGCCGTAAGGTCTGCCTTAAGTCCGAACCTGTCCGACAGAATACCCACAATTACATTAAGCACGACCACCGCCGCGATAAAGATCGCCGTAAACGCTATGGACATGATACCGAGCTTTTTTCGGGGATCGGGAGTCCGTTTCTTTGTTTCGGAGAGAGCTTCCCCGACAACGACATCTGCGGTTTCTTCATCTGCTTTCTCGGTAACAACCTGCGCTTCTTTAGCTTTTATATCAGGCTCGTTTTTGGGAATATTCCTTTTTTTCCTGCTCATGATATCCCCCTTACGCATAACGGCGGCGCTCGATAACGCGTACTGTCAGAAAGACAAACACGACGATAATGCTAAGAAAAAACACCGTGTTTTTAAGACTGAAAATACCCTGCGTAAACTCGCTGTACTTGTAGAAAACCGAAAGCGAGTCTATTATCTTTGCGAGCGTTTCGTTTGAGATATACGCCGAAATAACGTCGAAAAGACATACAACGATATTCACGCCGATGCTTCCGACGGCGGAGATCATCTGGCTTTCCGTCAGCGACGAGATAAAAATACCTATCGAGATAAACACAGCGCCGATAAGGATCAGTCCCGCGTAATATCCCCAGAACGATCCCCAGTCAAACCTGCCGTTTGACTGAGTAACGGCAACAGACAAAAATACTCCGTAGATCAGCATTACAACGCTCGCGCAAACGAATACGAAAAACGCGCCCAAAAACTTTCCCGCGACAATCCCGAAAACGCTTACGGGGCTTGTAAGGGTAAGCTGGTCGGTCTTGCGGCGTTTATCGTCCGCAAGCGTGCGCATGGTAAGCACGGGAATTAAGATCATATTTACGAAAAACATAAGCTGAAACGTTCCGCCCATGACCGCGCTTCCTACCGAAAGGCAGTTAAGCCACAGAAAGAGTCCCGAAAACCCGCAGAACGCCGCCAAAAACACATATCCCAAGGGAGAGGTGAAGTACGCTCTTATCTCGCGCTTTGTAACAGCAAGCATTATTTTTCACCCCCGTTTTCGCCGTAAAAATCACCCGTAGTAAGCTTAAGGAAGATCTCCTCGAGCGTAAGCTCCGAGCTTCTCATAAGCAATATCGGATAATTTCTTTCCGCCATTCGCTTGAAGATCTCTCTGCGGATATCACAGTCTTCTTTGGGGAGAATTTCGTATTCTGTTACGTTTTTTTCTACCGCTTTTCCCTCGTAGAGCTCCTGTACGCCCGTAATAGACGACAAAAGCGATTTTACTTCCTTTGCGGGACCCTCTATCTGCACGCACAGCTTTCTGTCCGCGCTGAGAGAATGCGACAGGTTTTCAGCGGTGTCGTTTGCGATAAGCCTGCCCTTGTCGATTACAGTTATCCTGTCGCACACCGCCTGAACCTCGGGCAGGATATGCGAGGACAAAATAACCGTGTGGTTTTTACCAAGCTTTTTTATAAGCGAGCGTATCTCGATTATCTGCTTCGGGTCAAGACCGACCGTCGGCTCGTCAAGAATAAGCACCTTGGGATTTCCCACAAGCGACTGAGCCAAGCCGACTCTCTGGCGATAGCCCTTTGAGAGATTGCGGATAACGCGCTTTCTTACGTCGTCAATTCTGGAAAGTTCGCATATTTCTCCCAGATGAGAACGCTTGGGAAGCTTGCATTTCTTAAGGTCATACACAAAATTCAGATACTCATCCACCGTCATATCGGGATACAGCGGAGGAATTTCGGGCAGATAGCCGATATTTTTCTTCGCCTCGGAGGGCGACTCGAGAATGTCAACTCCGTTTATCAGGACCTGTCCGCTTGTAGCGGAAAGATATCCCGTAAGTATGTTCATCGTCGTGGATTTTCCCGCGCCGTTAGGCCCGAGAAATCCGAGTATCTCACCGTTATTCGCGGTAAAGCTTATATTCTGAACAGCCCTTTTGGAGCCGTAGTTCTTGCATAGATTATTGACTTCGATCATATTTCGACCCCTTGGACATACCGTTTTATTTAATTGTAATTGAAAACGGTGAAAAATATGTGAACCATAGTTGAAATTATAGAGTATTCTTTATATCCAACGCAATTTGTTCTTTTAGCTCCGATAAATCGGCAAATTTCTTCTCGCCGCGCAAAAAGCCGGACAGCGAGACCGCTATCTGTTGTCCGTACAGGTCTCCGGCATAAGCCAGAATATGCGTTTCCATTACTACTCCGCTTGTTTTTCCGACAGTAGGACGAATGCCGATGTTTGTTATCGCGCGCATATTTTTTCCGTCAACCTGCGCAAAGCTTTTGTACACTCCAAAGCGCGGAACAACGTTTGTAGAAGGTATTATCTGGTTTATTGTCGGAAACGACAGCGTTCGTCCGATCCGGTTTCCGTAAACAACGGGGAGCTTAAAACTGAGCTCGTATCCTAAAAGGCGGTTTGCCTCCTCGATCTTTCCCTCGCGTATAAACTCGCGTATACGCGTGGAGCTTACAGCCTCGCCGTCAACGCAGACGTCATCTGCGATATGCGCCGTAAAGCCGTATTTTTCCGCCAGCTCCGAAAGACGCGTTGGGTTTCCCTCTCCGCCCTTTCCAAATCGGAAATTCTCTCCGCAACAGGCAAAGCCGATATTCAGCCTCTTTACAAGAATTTCGCTTACAAACTGCTCGTAACCAAGCCCGCACACATCCGCGTAATCGGGAGCGTAAAGGTATTCCACGCCCATTTTTTCAAGTATCTCACGCTTGTTTTCAAATGAGATAATGTCCTCCTGCTTGGTAAATTTCGGAAGAGTTGTATCACAGTTAAACGTGAAAACAGCGGGCTTAAGGTCTTTTTGCGAAAGCACCTTTCCTATTACATAGACGTGCCCCAAATGCAGTCCGTCGAAATATCCCAGCGCAACTGCGGTTTTCTCCGCAGGCCTTGCGCCGTTTGTTATATCAATCAAAATTATTCACCTGTCAGTCATTTATAAACCGCTTTACGGATACAAGCTCATCGTGTTCGTTTATCTTTCCGACACCGAGCAGTCCGTCTTCTCCGCAGATCCTCATAAGCTCCCCTATAGGAAATTCGGCTTTTTCCGTACCGCGCAGTCTTTTGGCGTCAAGCCTTACACCGTTAAGATAAAGCCGCTGCTGCTTTTCGTCGAGAACGATCGACTGATATCCCGAGAAAACGTTATCCACATCCCACAGAATAAGCTCCTCAACTGGCTTGGTTTTTATATCCTCAACCGTCACGCACTGCGAAAGCGAAAAACCGCAGCTTTTGGTTCTCACAAGGCTTGTCATTACCGCGCTTGTTCCGAGAGCTTTTCCGATATCGTCAATAAGCGAACGAATGTACGTTCCGGCCGAGCAGTCGATCTCGATAACTCCGTCCCTGCCGTCAAATTCGATAAGCTCAAGCCGGATTATCGTTATCCTCCGTGCCTTTCGCTCTACCTCTATTCCCCTTCGGGCTAAGTCACAGAGCTTTTGCCCGTTTACCTTAAGAGCCGAATACATAGGAGGTATCTGCTCGATCTCTCCGCGGAACTTTGCCAAAGCCTCCTCGAGTGCGTCTTTTTCAACGCTTACGGGTCGTTCTTCGGACAGCACGCCCCAGATATCGAGAGTATCCGAGCGGAGCCCTAAACGAAATCCCGCGCGATAGCTTTTGGACTTGTCGGATACAAGGTCTGCGGCTTTTGTCGCGTTTCCGATAAACACAGGCAGAACGCCCGTCGCCATGGGGTCGAGAGTGCCGCCGTGTCCGACCTTTTTCGTTCCAAATTTTTTCCTGACTATCGCCGTAACATCAAACGAGGTAAACTCCTGTGGCTTATTTACCGCTAAAATTCCGTTCATATTATCCCCGCTTTTCGCAGAGCCTCTTCGCTTGCTTCTACGACCTTTGCCGCCGCGTAATCGATCGTGGTTCCGTAAAAGGAACAGCCCGAGGCTCTTTCATGCCCGCCGCCGCCAAACTGCTGGGCAATTTCGGCGCAATCGATTTTTTCGGACGAACGGATAGAAACCTTAAATTCATCCTTCTTTTTTTCCTTTACGCAAATGCCTATATCCACACCCTGAATTTTGCGCGGCATACTCGCAAGCAAGCCTATGTCGTCGCTGTCAATCCCATCAATGTTGCTTATCATTGAAAACGGAGCGAATATAACGGCTATATGACCGTTTGCGTAATAACGGATAGTTTTCATCGCCTGCTGCTCGAGCTCGAGCCTGCCGGGTGTTTTCAGGTCGAACATAACATAGTTTATGTTTACAAAATCCGCGCCGTACTCTATCATTTCCGCCGCTATTCTGTGCGTTTTAGGAGTTGTGTTGCTGAATTTAAAGCAGCCCGTGTCTGTCGCCGTACCGGTGTATATCGAGTTTGCAAGCGCCGCGTCAAAGCTTATGCCAAGCTCCTTTATTACCTCGCAGATTATTTCACATGCTGCGGCGCTGCCTGGATCAAGCAGAGTTTTTTCCGCATAGTCTACATTTGAAACATGGTGGTCTATGCAAAGCTTTGCCTTATCGCCAATCTCCTTCATATCCCCAAGCAGCTTGCTGTCCGCCACATCGACGCACACGACCGTCTCAGGCTCGAAATCCTGATTTTCGCAGGCGTCAAAAAGATAATCGAACTTATGCGGTATCTCATCGGGACAAACCGCTCTCGCGTTTTTCCCAAGCCGCTGAAGCGCTCCGCAAAGCGCCGTTCCGCAGCCGAGCGTATCTCCGTCGGGACTTGCGTGCATAAGGATCAGATAATTGTTGTTTTCACGGAGAAACTCCGCCGCTTCTTTTATATCAATCCTCATCTGCTTCACCCTTGTCCTTTGAAAATCCCGAGATGATCTTATCGATATGCTCCGCATAATCCAATGAGTTGTCCGAAAGGAAAACAAGCTCCGGCATTTTACGCATACGAACCCTTGCGGCTATTGCTTTCTTGAAATAGCCGCCCGCCGCTTTCATTCCCTCTACGGCTTTTGCGGTGCGCTCTTCGCCGCCCATACACGATACCCATACCTTACAGTATGACAGATCGTTTGACAGCTCGGTGCGCGTAACCGTAACAAAGCTCTCGGAAACGCGCGGGTCCTTTACTCCCGCTACCGCCGCCGACAGTTCTCTTAAAATATCCTCATTCAGCCGTTTGATATTAAAATTAGGCATAATTCATTCCTTTACTAACATCGGAAGAATACACCGTCATACGCGCTTCGCGCGTAACGGAACAGGTTTTATTCCCTATATTCCTCCATAACATACGCTTCGAAAATGTCGCCCTCTTTAATGTCCGTAAACTTTTCGAGACTTATTCCGCACTCAAAACCCGAGGAGACCTCTTTTACCGCGTCCTTGAAACGCTGAAGCCCCGCGATCTTGTCGTCGCCGACGATAATTCCGTCGCGTACGATTCGTATCTGCGAGCTGCGCGAGATCTTTCCGTCGAGGACATACGAGCCCGCGACAATGCCCACGCTGCTGATCTTGTAGACCTGACGGACCTCGGCCTTTCCGAGAGAAACCTCGCGGAACTTCGGAGCGAGCATTCCCTTCATAGCGGTGGTGATATCCTCGATAGCGTCATAAATTACTCTGTACAGACGTATCTCAACGCCGTTTTCCTTTGCTACTTCTTCAGCCGCGGCGTTGGGTCTTACGTTAAAGCCTACGATAATGGCGTTGCTTGCGTCGGCAAGCTTTACATCGCTTTCGTTTACCGCGCCTACTCCGCCGTGAATTACACGAACGTTTACCTCGTCGCTCGAGATCTTTTCAAGCGACTGCTTTACCGCTTCGACAGAACCCTGTACGTCCGCCTTTACGATAATGGGCAGTTCCTTTATATCGCCCTGCTCTATCGAGCTGAACAGGTTGTCGAGGGTTACCTTTTTATATGCCGAGAACTGCTCTTCCTTTGCCTCGGTCTTGCGCTTTTCAACAAGCTCTCTCGCAAGCTTTTCGTCCTCGACTGCCGCAAAGGTGTCTCCAGCGGACGGGACCTCGGATAGTCCCATTATTTCCACGGGAATAGACGGTCCCGCCTCGCTTACGCTTCTTCCGGTATCGTCACGCATTACGCGCACTCTTCCGACAGACATACCCGCAATGATGATGTCGCCTGTATGAAGCGTTCCGTTTTGTACGAGGAGCGTAGCGATAGGTCCTCTCGACTTGTCAAGACGCGCTTCGATGACCGCGCCCTTCGCAAGTCTGTCGGGGTTTGCCTTAAGTTCCATAACATCTGCTGTAAGTCCCACCATTTCGAGCAGGTTATCCATTCCCTCGCCTGTTTTCGCGGATACGGGAACACAGATGATGTTTCCGCCCCAATCCTCGCACACAAGGTCGTATTTCGTAAGCTCTTCCTTTATCCTGTCGGGATTTGCGCCCTCTTTGTCCATTTTGTTTATCGCAACGATTATCTGAACTCCCGCCGCTTTCGCGTGGTTTATCGCCTCAACTGTCTGCGGCATGATACCGTCGTCCGCCGCGACTACAAGGATAGCGATATCCGTAATCATCGCTCCGCGCGCACGCATAGCCGTAAACGCCTCGTGTCCGGGAGTATCAAGGAAGGTTATGTCGCGGTCTTTCAGATGAACGCGGTACGCGCCGATGTGCTGGGTGATCCCGCCCGCCTCGGTCGAAGTAACGTGAGCGTTTCTGATATAGTCGAGTATCGAGGTCTTTCCGTGGTCTACATGACCCATGACCACAACCACCGGCGAACGGGGCTTAAGATCCTCGTCCTTGTCCTCAATATCCTCAAACAGACGTTCTTCGATAGTTACGACAATTTCCTTTTCTACCTTAGCGCCCAACTCTTCGGCGATAAGCGACGCGGTATCGAAGTCGATGGTTTCGTTGATATTCGCCATTACGCCGAGACCGAACAGTCTCTTTATTACCTCAGACGCCGTAACTTTAAGCCTTGCAGCAAGCTCTCCGACAACGATCTCATCGGGGATCTGTACCTTAAGCTGCTGTTTTCTTGCGCGCTCAAGCTCGAGCCTTTTGAGCTTCTGGGCTTCGGTCTCGCGCTTTCCAGAATACTGCTGTTTGCCGCGCTGCTGGGATTTCTGCGTAAATTTCTGCTTGCTGCGGAAATTATCGCTGTTCATTCTGTCGCCCCTGCCGCCTGCCATAGTCTCATAACGCTCGTTATACTTGTCGAGCTCGACATAGCTTCCGCGGGTATCGACCTTTTTTGTCACCTGCTCGCCGTGCTTTACAGCCTCGCCCTTCTGTTTCTGCTTTTGCTGAACGGGCGGGGTATTTACCTTTATCTTGCTGCTGTCAATAGCGGGCTTTGCTACAGGCTGCTTGGCAGTAACAGGCTTATTGACGGGCTTTTGATTGGAAGTCTGCTTCTGCCTGTTTTCAACCGGCTTTGACGGTGCGTTCTGCTTAAAGCCGTTTTGTTTATTGTCGCGGTTTACCGCAATGTTCTTATCCTGACGGACATTCTGATTGTTCTCACTCTCAGCGGCGCGGTTATCGCGGGCTTTGGGTTCCGGCTTTCTTTCCGGTTCTTTTACAACTTCCGCCGTCTTAGGCGTTTCCTCAGCCTTAGGCGCGGGCTGTTCAACAACGGGCTTTTCCTCCGGCTGCTCATTTTCCGCTTCAACTTTTTTAGAGGTCTTTTTCTTGGTCTCCTTTTTCTCGGCAGTCTCGGGCTTGGGAGTTTTTATGCTCTTTGTCTGAGCGAACGCCGCAGCAAGGTCCCTTACCTCGTTGTCCCTCGTAAATTTTTCAAGAAGATAACCAACCTCATCCGCGCCTATGGCAGACGCGGCTTTTCTCGGGGTTTTTACGGGAAAAACCTCGTCCAAAATCCTCAGAAGCTCAGATTTGTCAATGCCCAAATCATTTGCAACCGTCTGAACTTTGTATTTTATCTGTTTACTTGGCAATGTATATTTCCTCCAAACATTTCCGAAATTTATTTTTTACTCTTCGCTTATGTGTTTCGCTGTCGCGCCGAAAAGTCCCTCGTCGTTTATGAGAAACACTCCCGCGCGCTTTCCCAAGGCCTTGTGTGCCTCGTCCATGGTAAAATCCGCTTTTAAAACCTTGCGCCCGAATTTATCCGCCGAAAACCTTATTTCCTTTTCGGTCTTTTCCGAAACATCGGCGGCTAAAACTACGGCGCAAAACCCTTTTTTCGAAAGCTCTTTACAAACCGCGTCAAACCCTAACACGAGCTTTCCGGCGCGTCTGCAAAGGCATAAAGAAGTAAGTGTTTTATTCATCTGCCGAAAGCTCCTTAAAGATATCGTCGTATATCTCCTCGGGAATCGGGCTTTTAAACGAACGCTCGAGCTTTTTTCCTTTTCTTGCGTCTGTATAACAGTTTATATCCCTGCAAAGATAAGCTCCTCTGCCGTTCATTTTTCCCGTTTCATCAAGCGCAAACGTGCCGCTTGGCGTGCGCACTATCCTTATCGCGCCCTTTTTGCCTATCATCTCTCTGCATGCAACGCACTTGCGCATAGGAACCTTTCTTTCAGCCATCAGCTCACGCCGTTCCTTCAGTCTCGGCAGAGGTCTCAGCCTCGGGCGCAGGCTCAACTACCTCAAGAGGCACCGTTTCATAATCCTCGGGTCTTACCGCGCTCTCCGCCTTGATATCTACCTTAAAGCCCGTAAGCTTTGCCGCCAGCCACGCGTTTTGTCCCTTGTTTCCTATTGCAAGCGAAAGCTGGTTATCGGGAACTATAACCTTACACGACTTTTTGTCGGGATTTGGGTTTGTTATGATAACGTTTATGACGTCCGCGGGCTTGAGCGCCTGCTTGATGAATTCCTCGGGATCCTCGCAGTACAAAACAACGTCGACCTTTTCTCCCTTTACTTCCTTTGTGACCGCGTTTATCCTGCTCTTCTGCGGACCTATGCATGCACCGAGAGCATCAACGTTGGGGTCGTTGCTTTTTACGGCGATCTTGCTTCTGCTTCCCGGAACGCGGCTTACAGCCTTTATTTCAACCGTTCCGTCGTAGATCTCGGGACACTCAAGCTCGAAAAGGCGCTTTATCAGCCACTTGTCGGTTCGTGAAACCTTAAGGTACTGATTTTTCTCACCCTCTTTATATTCCTTGGAAACTCCCGAAATATAGACCTTTATTACCTGACCGACCTCAAGCGTTTCTCCCGGTATCTGCTCGTTTCTCAGAAGGATAACTTCGTTTTTATTTATCTCGAGGGTGGCATGAAGGGTTTTAGGCTCGATTTTTGTTACCAACGCCGAAACAGCCTCGTTTTCGTACTGTCCCCATATCTCGCTGAGATGCTGACGCTCGGCGTTTGAAAAGCCCTGCTTTATAAGATCCTTCGCGTTTTTCGCGGCAATTCTCTTAAACAGCTTTGTGTCGATAGGGCATTTAACTCTTGAGCCGACCTCAGCCTTCGGGTCGATTTTTATCGCTTCCTCAAGAACGATCTCCTTTTCCGGCTCATAAAGTGTATCGACAACTTCGATGACTTCCTTCATTATACTTACATCAAAAATCTTCTTTTCGACGTCGATATTTACAATGACAAAATCTTCCTCGTCGTCGTCAAAATGCAGATTTGACTTCAGGCTTTTCTCAATAGCATACTTTATCTTTTCCGCCAGGATCTCGCCTGATATCCCCTTTTCCTGCGCCAAAAGCGCAAGGTTCTCGTAAATATCGCCGTAATCTTCGCCCTTGACTGTTTTTCGTTTAGCCATTTTCCGTTATACCTCCGTTATTATTTCGTCAAAATCATCAAAATCGTCATAATTCATCGAGGAAATTTCCGAAAGCAAAAGCTCAGCCTCCCCGAAATCCCCCGAAACAACGGCCTTTTCGCCGTCAAAGCTCTTTAACACACACCTTACGTTCTTTTCCGAAAGTCCCTCGCACAGTTTATAAGTTTTAAGCCGTATTCTCTTTCCGACCGACGCATGAAGCTGGTCTACGCGCCTTATCGGACGTTCGAGCCCCGCGGAGCCTACCTCGAGATAGTCTATCTTGTCAATAAACGGCTGTTTGTCTATTTCAGCGTTTATCAGCCCGTCGATGCTCTCGCAGTCGTCGATCGATATTCCTTCGGGCTTATCAATAAGTATCCTGAGATACCATGCCGCGCCCTCTTTTACGAAAACCACATCCCAAAGAGAATAGCCGTGTTCTTCGACTATTGACCTCACCGCTTTTTCCGCCGCGGCTTCGACCTGATTAAATCCCTTGGCAAATCCCAAAAAACTACCTCCTGTGCTTTCATAATATATGTTAAAACAAGCAATAACTGTTCGATAAACTTTTGATTTCTATAAAAAGCCGCCGCCCGGATTTCTCCGAGCGGTGAGAAATATGCGCAAAAATCCCCCGTCAAACACCGAAACGCAAGGTGTTTACCTTAACGCCGGGGCCCATGGTCGAAGAAACGGTGCAGCTCTTGATATACTGACCCTTCGTCGCAGCGGGCTTTGCCTTAGCAACTGCCTCCATAAGCGCGGAAAAGTTCTCCTCAAGCTTTTCCTTGCCGAAAGAAGCCTTGCCTATCGGGCAGTGGATAATGTTGGACTTATCAAGACGGTACTCTATCTTACCTGCCTTAGCCTCCTGTACAGCCTTGGCTACATCGGGGGTTACAGTACCCGCCTTGGGGTTAGGCATAAGACCCCTCGGACCGAGAACCTTACCGAGACGTCCTACCACGCCCATCATATCGGGAGTAGCTATAACTACCTCAAAGTCCATCCAGCCGCCCTGGATCTTTGTTATAGTATCGTTGTCAGCAATGTAATCCGCGCCTGCGGCCTGTGCCTCAGCCTCTTTCTCGGGCTTGCAGAATACAAGTGTTCTGATAGTCTTACCTGTGCCGTTGGGAAGTACGACCGCGCCGCGAACCTGCTGGTCGGCATGACGCGAGTCTACGCCCAGACGAACATGAATTTCAACAGTTTCGTCAAACTTAGCCTTTGCTGTCTGACAAACCAGATCAAGAGCCTCGACCGACTCGTAAACCTTTGCGGAATCTATGAGCTTCGCGCTCTCAACATACTTTTTTCCGTGTTTCATCAATAATCCTCCTTGTGGTATATCGGAACAAATCCTCCCACTACTAAATTAGTCAACAACTTCTACGCCCATAGAACGGCAAGTACCCGCTATCATGGATATAGCGGTGTCGATGTTAGCCGCGTTAAGGTCGGGCATCTTGGTCTCCGCGATCTCCTTGAGCTGAGCCTTTGTGATCTTAGCGACCTTTGTCTTGTTGGGAACGCCCGAGCCGCTCTCTATCTTACAAGCCTTCTTTATAAGAACGCTTGCGGGCGGCGTTTTAGTGATAAACGTAAAGCTTCTGTCAGCGTAAACAGTGATAACAACGGGGATAATAAGACCCGCCTTATCCTTTGTGCGCTCGTTGAATTCCTTGGTAAACGACATAATATTAACGCCATGCTGTCCGAGTGCCGGACCTACAGGCGGAGCCGGCGTAGCTTTGCCGGCGGGAATCTGAAGTTTAATAAAACCTACAACCTTCTGTGCCATGACAATTGTCCTCCATAAATTTTTCTGAAAAACGTCCTTGAATTACCGCTTACGCTTTCTTAACCGCGGAAAATTCAATCGTTGCGGGAATAATTCCGCCCATCATGTTGACGAGATTTACCACCAGCGTCTTGCTGTCCTCGTCAACCTCCGCGACAGTGCCCGTAAAGTCAACAAATATACCGCCCGTAATAACGACCTCGTCGCCGACTTTAAATACGGGCGCGGCGTTTTCGGATTTGTCAAATCTGCCCTGCTCGAGCACCATTGCCTCTGCCTCGCTCAGCGGGGTAGGCTTGGACTCGGGACCTACAAAGCCCGTAACGCCTCTTGTGTTTCTGCAGATATACCACGACTCGTTTGTCTCAACCATTTTGACGAAAACATAGCCGGGATACACCTTTTCTTCAACCTCGACCGTCTTTTTAACAATGCTTCCGTTTTCCTTGACTTCCTTTTCAACCGTCTTCTTGGTTGTCGGGATAGTAACATCTTCTATAAGATGACCTAAATTGCGGTTGTCAACAAGCGTTCTTATATCATCCGCGACTTTTTTTTCGTAGCCCGAATAGGTATGAAGAATATACCATTTTGCTTCTGAATCAGCCATATTAACCCCCGTAAATCACCGGAACAGCAAATTGTTCAAAAGACCGAAAAGCGAATCCACTCCGAAAACCAAAGCTCCCGCCAGAACGCAGACGATAAGAACAACGATCGTATTTCGTGTTGTTTCCTTCGGTCCCGGCCAGACAACTTTTTTAAATTCCGCCTTTGCGTCCTTAAAGAACTTTACTATGCCTTTTTTGTTCTTTTTGTTCGCCTTTTTGGAACCTTTCCTGTCGTCAGTCTTCGCCTTTTTTGCGGGTTTCCCCTCATCCTCGCCCTCGGGAGAGTTTTTATCAAGCTCTAAATCTTCAGCCATAAAAAATCCTCCATGCTATTACTTGGTTTCTTTGTGAGGGGTGTGTTTCTTGCAGAACCTGCAGTACTTTGTCATTTCAAGCCTGTCAGGGTCGTTTTTCTTGTTCTTCATGGTGTTGTAGTTGCGCTGTTTGCACTCTGTACACGCCAATGTAATTTTTACTCTCACTTTCGGCACCTCCTGTTTTTTTCTGAGCCTCCCTCATGCGTGTCCGTACCGGACAACGCAGCGCCTGACCTTCAGGCGCGTATTCGGGGAATAGATCCCGCGCAAAAAATTGCACAAAAAAATATACCCCATTCGAGGTATACTTATTCTACCATATATTTTGCATTTTGTCAAGCACTTTTTGAATTTTTTTCAAAATATTCTTCATTTCAACTTCTCTGTTTTTCCGTTAAAGCCCAAAAACAGACATATTCCGAATATATTTTCCCTGCTTAACAATCGCGCTGCAACAACAATCATCTTATCCGGCGAGCATTGCGTCCGCAATTTCCGCGCCGTTTTCATGAACAATGATATAAATGTATCCGCCCGGAGTTTTTCCACTTACGCTTCCCGCCGCGCTTGCCTGCTGTTCGGGATAAAACGCGCCCTCGGTCGTAACATAATCGAAGTACTCGTCCATAGCCGCCTGAACAGCTTCGGCTTTATCCGCCTTAGGTTTTACAACAAGGATCTTGTTGAGCTGCGCACTTATCACATTCGACGCTAAAGCATAGTCCTCAAGGTCGTCGAGAATGATTTTTTCACTGAGCAAAGCGCTTACAAACTTCTGATCCGTCAGGAAATCCATTCCGGGCCACTCGCCGGAATCAAGCGCTCTTTCCGCCAGTTTCTGCGCGGTATATTTCTCTCCTTCGTCCGCAGTACTTTCAGAGCTGTTCTGAGCAGGACCGGAAGAATCCTCGGAAACCGTATTGCACCCGCTGAGTGAAATTGCCGCAGCGGCACAAAGCAATACCGAAATAAGCTTTTTCATATATGATAAACTCCTTTGTATACTGTGATTATTTCCGTACTTATGTCATTATATTACTGTAATGAAAAAATTTAACAGCCGCGTTTCCGCGGCCGTTGATATGTTTAATGCTCTTAGGAAATGCGCCAATGGTGATTTATAGTTAAATATGTACAACCGTTTGAATGCTTCCTACTCGCATTATTCGGCGATTACTCGCCCTTCTGCTTCGCGAAGCACTCGCTGCACAGAACAGGTCTGTCGCCCTTAGGCTCAAACGGAACGCGAGCTACGCCGCCGCACTCCGCGCAAGTAGCCTCAAAAAAGGTTCTCGCGCCTCTGCCGGCGTTCTTTCTTGCGTCTCGGCAAGCCTTGCATCTCTGCGGCTCGTTTTCAAAGCCCTTTTCTGCGTAGAATTCCTGTTCGCCCGCGGTGAACACGAAATCCGCGCCGCAGTCCTTGCATTTCAGTGTCTTGTCAGTGTACATAGATATACCCCTTAAAAAATATATTTGTTGCCCTCGTCGGATTTTACCGACATCTCAGCGCAAAAGCCAACCTCCAGCCAACCATCTGCACAGCGCTTTTTTTAAGCTATTCGGACATATTAACTTTTGTATATTTCGCGAAGCTTGCTTCTTGCGCGCGAAAGCGCGTTATCGACCGACTTTTTGTCCACCCCGAGCTTTTTTGCAAGCTCTGCGTACGAAAGTCCCATCGCCACGCCTTTTATACACCTCAGCTCAAGCTGAGAAAGCTCATTTTCGATGACGCGAAGCAGATTCTCGTTGTTTTCCTTTGCAATTATCCTCTCTTCGGGAGTAGGTTTACCGTCCGCTACGGAACTGAGCTCATCCTCGTCCGCAATGCGCTTCGCTCTGCTGACCGAACGTCTTACCGTGTTTTTGAGCCGGTTTTCAACGCACACTGCCGCGAAAGGCGCAAACTCGCCCTTTGCCGCGTCATAGCTTTTGACCGCGCCAAGCAGTCCAGCCATACCGTCGGACACAAGCTCCTCATAATCAGCATGATCCGAATACTTTTTCGCAAGCGAAAAAACAAGCTTCATATAACGCGATATCAGCTCGGCAGTACAACCGCCGTCGGAACGATTTTCCGAAATAAGCGAAATCAGCTCCTTGTCGCTGAGCCTTGAGAAATCAGTCGCCAAATACTCTCCCACCGTTCAATACATTTTATCACAACTCGTCTGCTTTGTCAACAATTTATTTGAACAATTTACAAAAAATCGACAAATTAGCGTAAAACGAGAAAAAAATTTAGGCAATTTAACTATGCTGCGCATACTGCGCTCTGCCCGACTTGAAGATATCTCCGCCTTCGCAGTCTACCGCCACTATCAGCGGAAACTTTTCAAACCTCAGCCGCTTTACGCTTTCACATCCTAAATCCTCAAAAGCAATTACTTCACACTCGGTTATGCACTTACACGCGAGCGCGCCGGCTCCTCCGACCGCACAGAAATATACCGCGCCGTTCCTTCTTATAGCCTCGCAGACAGCCTCGCTTCTCTCGCCCTTTCCGATCATTGCCGAAAGTCCGAGGTCAAGAAATCTCGGAGAGTAAACGTCCATTCTGCCGGAAGTGGTCGGTCCGCAGGAGCCTATCACCATACCTTCACGGGCGCCCGTCGGCCCCGCGTAGTAAATTGCCGAGCCCGAAAGCTCATACGGAAGCTCCTTTCCCTCGTCAATAAGCGCGTTTATTCTTTTGTGCGCCGCGTCGCGCGAAGTATAGACCACGCCGGACAGAAGCACTCTGTCTCCCGCCCGAAGAGTTTTCGCCTTTTCCTTAAGCTCGGCGGTATTCATTTCAATCATAATTTCGTTCCTTTGTTATGTATCTCGGTAATTTAAAATCGGGAATTATAAAAATTCCCGATTTATGTTCAGTTTTCAAATATTGCTCAAAAACTGCCGAACAAGTCACTGCTCATATCGTCATCGGATTCGTTCATATCCATATCGCCAAGGCTCCAGATATCATTTGCGGGAGCGCCGTCCGAAGCCGAATCCATACCCGCGCCCATACCCAAATCGTTATTCTTTTCGAGCGCGTCAAGCTCGTTTTGCAGGCTCGACCAATCATCGACAGCATCGTCGGAAACATCAGCCGTTCTTTCCTCAAACTCGGAGGAACCGCCGCCGAACGTAAGCTCCGCCTGCTCAAGAAGCTTCTGCATCTCGTCCATTTCGTTGCTGACGCCAAAGTCTAAGTCCGAGTCACCCGCTTTTACATCGTCCGCCTCAACCGCATCGGCAAGATCGGAAGTAACATCGCCGGTCATATCGTCGTCTGCCTGTCCGGAAGACATATCATCTCCGAATCCCGAAAGCATATCTCCGCCGAAATCAAGGTCAAACACGCTTTCGGACCCATCACCTGATGAAATATCCTCGGGAACATCGGGTTCGTCTTCCGAAAGACCCGCGTCAAGGTCGTCAAAGCCCATAAGATCGCCCGACATATCCGAATCATCGGACGCCGCGCCGCCCATAATATCGTCCATAGCCGCAAAGCCAAAGCCCGCGTCCATATCGTCACCGCTGTCCGCGCTATCCCCCGCCATACTTGCCAGAAGCGCGTTTATATCATCCATTCCGCCGGAGGAGTCATTTTCGGCAGTTTTCTCAGAGCCAAAGCTCATATCAGGCGCGTCAAACTCGGGAGTCTCCGCCTTCGGAGCCTCAAACGAGGAGAAATCGGGCATTTCCACAGCGGCTCCGCCCTCGCCGCCGGAAAGCTCTTCAGCCTTGGACAAAAGCGTTTTGCATCCTGAATTTACGCTGTCCGCAAAGCTGCGAAGCTGAGCCATAAATCCACTAAGATCAACGCCCTTGCTCGCTCCGCCCGTGCTCGACATAATGTCCGAAGCCGTTTTCTTAGCCTTCTGAACGACCTCCTCGGCTGTTCTGTTAGCCTTGGCTACGGTATCCTTTGCGGTCTTTTCCGCGGCAGCAATGATCGACGCCGCCTGCTTTTCCGCGGCAGCTGTGTTCGGCGCTCCGCCGGAAGGCTTTGCTCCCGCGGAGGACATCGCGTTTTTAAGCTTTCTTTTTAGCTCATCGACCTGATCTACAAGATCCTCGGAATTTTTGCGCTCGATTCTGAGCTGTTCCTCAAGCTTTTCAATTCTTTCTTTCGCCTCGGTTTCGGCAAGCCTGACCTTATCATCGGCTCCGTCTACAACTTTTTTGACAGACTCGTATTTTTTCTCGATCTCTCTCTTTTCAGCCTCAAGCTCGCTCATACGCTTGCTTATGCTGGCTATGTACTCGTTGACCTCATTCTTGTTAAAGCCCATCGGGCTGGTACTGAAGCCGTTGCCTGCTGCCATTGTACATTTCTCCCCTCAAAGATAATTCGTAGGCGGCTTGCCCGAAAAAATGCGCAAAAATCCGCTTCTAACCTATTATACCATAAATATTCAAGATATACAAGTGTTTTAGCAAATTTTATAAATATGTATATTTTCCCGAACTATTTTTGTTAAAAATCACTAATACAGTGTAAAAAAATTTGTGCTAATCATAGATTTTAACAATATGTTATACTAAAAGATGTAAATGTAGTTGTTTTTTTATCGTAAAAAGTGTATAATATACTTAAAGTAAAAGAAGAAAGGACTTGATATAATGACCGATAAGACTATGACTTTTTCCGTGCACGAGGAAAGAGAAAAGGAAATGAAGGAAGTCCTTATGGCAGTTTATGACGCTTTAAAACAAAAAGGCTACAATCCTATAAACCAATTAGTGGGGTATATCCTTTCGGAAGACCCTACATACATTACCACGTTCAACAACGCGCGAGGGCTTATCCGGCACATAGACCGCGACGAGTTGCTTCAGGTGATAGTAAAATCCTATCTTACCGAATAAAAGTTTCCGAAAGCTCCGTTTAGAACACGGGGCTTTTCGTTATTCTCCCCGAAATCAGATCGGTAATTTTTGGCAGGAATAATCCGCGGCTTTCTTCAAAAAATAAGACAGCGGAAACAACCGCAAGCTTACTTTATTTCTTTTCAAGGAGAATTGTTATGGGAACTGAATACGCAAACAAGCACATCGGCTGTACTATCCACAACTGCGAGCACCACTGCTGCTGCGAGGATTTCTGCTCGCTTGACAAGATCGAGATCGGAACTCACGAGTCGAATCCCACCGTTGTACAGTGCACCGACTGTCTTTCCTTTAAGGCTAAGCCCGGAGTATAAATTACTGTATAATTGACATTAAAAAGTATTTTCGTAATCAAAACGCGCCCGGAAAAACCGAGCGCGTTATCTCTTTATTTTTACTGTTTATTGTAAACTGTCAGTTGATCAGAGAAGCTTTTTATAAAGCTCCGCAATTTCCTCTACGGAAGTATCGCGCGGATTTCCGGGACGGCACGCGTCAGCATACGCCGACTCCGAAAGGAACTGTACGTCTTCCGGCTTTACGATATCCTTGAGATTTTCGGGGATGCCAACATCCTTCGCGAGCTGTTTTACGGCGTCAACCGCAGCTTTTCTGTACTCCTCCTGAGACATTGCGTCTACATTCTTTACTCCCATTGCGCGGGCGATCTCACGGTATTTCTCTCCTGTCATGGGCGCGTTATATTCCATAACCGTCGGGAGTATGATAGCGTTCGCAATGCCGTGAGGCGTGTCATAAAGCGCGCCGAGAGGATGAGCCATAGAGTGGACTATGCCGAGTCCGACATTTGAAAAGCCCATGCCTGCAACATACTGTCCGAGAGCCATTCCCTCGCGGCCGTCGGGAGTATTTTCCACAGCCCCGCGAAGATTTTTCGCGATAATTTCAATCGCCTTCAGATGGAACATATCCGAAAGCTCCCACGCTCCCTTTGTGATATATCCCTCGATAGCGTGAGTAAGCGCGTCCATGCCGGTAGCGGCGGTAAGGCTCTTGGGCATCGTGCTCATCATATCCGGGTCTACAACGGCAACAACGGGAATATCATGAACGTCAACGCAAACCATTTTACGGTTCTTTTCAACATCGGTGATTACATAATTTATAGTAACCTCCGCGGCGGTTCCGGCAGTGGTGGGAACCGCTATTATGGGAACAGCGGGCTTTTTGGTTGGAGCAACTCCCTCGAGGCTTCTTACATCGGCAAACTCGGGATTGTTTATGATGATGCCTATCGCCTTTGCGGTATCTATCGAAGAGCCGCCTCCTACCGCGATGATGTAATCCGCGCCGCTCTTCTTAAACGACTCAACGCCGCTCTGAACGTTTTCAATGGTAGGATTGGGTTTGATATTGCTGTAAATTTCATAGGCAAGTCCCGCGCCCTCAAGCACATCTGTTACTTTCTTGGTGATATTGAACTTTATAAGGTCGGGGTCGGAGCAAAGCAGAGCCTTTTTGAAGCCCCTTGCCTTCGCCTCGTCCGCAACTGCCGAAAGCGCGCCCTTTCCGTGATAAGAGGTTTCATTGAGTACAAATCTGTTCATGACTTACATTTCCTTTCAGTTCTAAAAATACGGCAGTTTTATGGCATACTGCCGTTAACATAATATATTATACACTATTTTCTAATTTTTTTCAATAGATATTTTGTGAAAGTTTTATGTATTGCCAAGAATTTCTCAGATAAAAATCGTTAAAAATGCACAAACAAATATTTCCCATCATTTATTGACAATCTATTTATTTTATGATATAATATATAAAATTACTATTGTTAATTAATATGACATTTCAGAGAGGCGAGGTGATTTTATGGCAATATCTCCTATTTCGGGTATGGGTCTGGTGTTGGCGGCGGTTCCGTCAAATACGACCGCTGAGAATCTCGAAAAGACGATCGCAAAGCTTGAAAAACAGCGCGAAGAGTATAAACTTCATTCGGACGCCCAGGACAACAACAGGACCATAAAGAACCTTGAAGAGCGTCTCAATAACCTCGAAAACCGTCTTTCAAAGCTTAAAGAGCGCCAAGAAGAGCAGGACGGCGAGTGTCAGACCTGCGCAAACCGCAAGTATCAGGATGGCTCGGACGACCCCGGGGTTTCCTTCAAAACCGCTACGGCCGTGGCAAAAGGCGCGGCAGAGGCGGCTGTGCGCGGTCATGAGCAGGAGCACGTTGTACGCGAGCAGTACAACGCCGAGAAAAACGGGCTTGAGGTGGTTTCGCAGAACGTCCGCATCAAGTATGCTATCTGCCCCGAGTGCGGAGACAGCTACTGCGCGGGCGGAGTTACGACTACGGTAACAAGACCGAAAACAGAAAGCCCCTTGGAAGTATCCGAGAGAGCCGAGCAGACCGGGCAGGCTGAAAATCCGGAGAAGAAGGCTCTTGAAAACCGCTTTGCGGTGGGAGTTTTCGACAAGGACGAAGAATACGGAAAGCTTCTTAATACTGTTGCTTAAACCGTGAATTTTCTTTCGCTTGATTTAAGACAGGAAAGTTCTTATAAACCTTTTTATAATTGCAAAGAGCCGTATCAACCCGATACGGCTCTTATTTTTATTATTCACGATCATCTCTTGATATCGTAGTTCATATTCATCAGGTTGCGGATCGTCTGAACGTCGTCGGTGATATTCGCGTCGCCGTGGATAGTGTGCTTGATAACGCTGCTGGCAACGGCAAAGTTTACCATATCCATCGCTCTATAATCGTGCATCATCGCGTAGATAAGTCCGCTTGCAAACGCGTCTCCGCCACCTACGCGGTCGAGAATATTGAAGGTAAACAATTTGCTTTCAAAGGTGTGGTCTTCATACCACAAAAACGCTTTAAGGCTGTTTTCACTGCCGCTGTGGGCATAGCGCACATGGCGGCCGATGCATTTAAGATTCGGATAGCGCTCAACGAATCTCTGGAACACCTCGTCCTGCTGCTCGTAGCTTGGCTGCATGGGTATTCCGTCCTTTACGTCGCCCTTCGAATGGTCGTTTTCGTCCTTCCACAGATGATAGGGCTCAATTCCCAGAAGCACATCGACATACGGCAGGCACTCGGTGCAGAAATCCCTTGCTTCTTCCCATGTCCACAGCTTGCTGCGGAAATTTCCGTCAAAGCTTACGGTAAGTCCTTTTTCCTTAGCAACCTTAAGGCTGTCCATTATCAGATCGCGGCAGCTTGAGGACAGCGCCGGCGTAATGCCGCTGAGGTGAAGCCATGTATATCCATCCAAAAGCTCGCTCAGATCGACATTGCTGTAGTCATACTCGCTGAAAGCGCTGTGCTGTCTGTCATATGTAACCTTACTGGGACGAATCCCGTAACCCGTTTCAAGATAATAGCTTCCCAGACGGTGGGTCGGAGTTTCCTCCGGAGAACTCAAGATCACGGGGGTGCAGTGCACGTCGTTGCTTCGAAGCATACGAACGGCGCTCTTTCCCAGACTGTTATTGGGTACCACGCTGAAAAATGTGCTGTCTACGCCGAGATTCGCCAGCGCCAGCGCGATATTCGCCTCGCTTCCGCCGTAGCTCGCCTCAAAGCTGGTGGCTGTTCGTATCTTTTCATAATTAGGCGGGGTAAGTCTCAGCATTATCTCGCCTATGGTGATAAACTTGTTTTTCGTGTCGGTGTCTCGCAATAACGGATTGTAATGTTCCATAAGAATCCTCCTGATTTTTTATTTACTGATTACAGTATAACACATTTCTCCGAAAAAGTCTACCCTTTTTTCATCGGTCTTACGCAATAATCTGCGGTTACACTGTAATGCAGTCTCTGAGATTATCAAGCGTCTTACCGCCGATGCCTTTTACGTTTACAAGCTCTTCGATACTTGCAAAGCCGCCGTTTGCCTCGCGGTAGTCAATTATTGCCTGAGCCTTTACATCGCCTATCCCGCTGAGGGTTTTGAGCTGCTCCAAAGACGCCGTGTTTATGTTGATTTTTGTGTTTGATGGAACAACCGTACTCTCGGCCGAGGCGTTTTCCGCGGGTTGGTTTCTGTCCGAATATCTGCTCTCCGACGAGGAAGACGAGGAACTTGATCCTATTCCGTAAAGCCCATCCTCAAGCACGACCGCCTCGTCAACCGACGGGAAAATATTTACAGCAACCACTCCGATAACACCTATCACAACGAGCATTTGGAGGACGGCGGAGAATACTTTGTCCAAAGGTATTTTTTTCATTGTCTGTCTGATTATCCTCGTTCTGATATTGAAACATCCGATTTATTTAATACTATCACATATTTTTGTATTTGTCAAGAAAAACGCTGAAAAAGCGGAGAGCACAACGCTCTCCGCCTGATTTATTACTGTCAGCTTTTATACGCAGCCCTGTGCTTTCATTGCTTCAGCAACCTTGAGGAAGCCCGCGATATTAGCGCCTGCCATGTAGTTTCCGGGCATACCGTACTCCTTAGCGGCATTATCGCACTGCTTGAAAATCTCCTTCATGATGTTGTGGAGCTTCTCGTCAACCTCCTCGAACGTCCAGCTGTAACGAATGGAGTTCTGGCTCATCTCAAGACCCGAGGTAGCTACGCCGCCCGCGTTTGCAGCCTTTGCGGGACCGTAAAGCATCTTGTTTGCGAAGTAAACCTCGATAGCCTCGGGAGTGGAAGGCATATTCGCGCCCTCAGCGACTGCATAGCAGCCGTTCTTTGCGAGTATCTCGGCGCTTTCCTTGTCGATCTCGTTCTGAGTAGCGCAAGGAAGAGCGATGTCGCACTTGATCGTCCAGATGCCCTTGCAGCCTTCGGTGTAAGTAGCGTTCTTGTGGGAAGTTCTGCCAACGTACTCCTTGATGCGTCCGCGCTCAACTTCCTTGATCTGCTGAACAAGCGCAAGCTCGATTCCGTCGGGATCATAGATATATCCGTTGGAGTCGGACAGAGCGACAACCTTTCCACCAAGCTCGGTAGCTTTCTTCGTTGCGTAGATAGCAACATTGCCCGAACCGGAGATAACAACGGTCTGACCGTTAAAGGATTTACCGTTTGCCTTGAGCATCTCGTCTGTATAATAGCAAAGACCGAAGCCCGTAGCCTCTGTTCTCGCGAGCGAACCGCCGAAAGTAAGACCCTTACCCGTAAGCACGCCGCTGAACTCGTCTCTTATTCTCTTGTACTGACCGAACATAAAGCCTATCTCGCGTCCGCCCGTACCGATATCGCCTGCGGGAACGTCGCAGTCGGGACCGATGTGTCTGCAAAGCTCGGTCATAAAGCTCTGGCAGAAGCGCATAACCTCTCCGTCAGACTTGCCCTTGGGATCGAAATCCGAACCGCCCTTGCCGCCGCCCATAGGAAGCGTGGTAAGCGAGTTTTTGAAGATCTGCTCGAAGCCGAGGAACTTGATGATACCGAGATATACAGAGGGGTGAAGCCTGATGCCGCCCTTGTACGGACCGATAGCGGAGTTGAACTGAACTCTGAAGCCTCTGTTTACCTGAACCTTACCGTTGTCATCCACCCACGGAACGCGGAAGATGATCTGTCTTTCGGGTTCTACGATCCTGTCGAAAACGCCTGCCTCAACGAGGTCGGGACGCTTTTCGGCAACAGGCTGGAGAGTTTCAAGAACCTCTGTTACCGCCTGAATAAACTCAGGCTCGCCGGGATTTCTCTTCTTTACTGTTTCGAGCAAATCCGCAAGATACTTATTTGTCAATGCCATTGGAATAATCCTCCCTTTAAAAAATTTACCTCTTAATTATACAACATCGGAATCATTTTTGCAAGATTTTTTTTAATTTTTTTCAAATCATTTGTCAGATTTTGTTTTATATCACAATTTAATTATTATTTTTTTGGTTATTCAGCATAAAAAGTGTGCTTTTTTACTAACTTATCATGAAATATGCTTTTTTATTTTCTGCAAGCAAGAAATTTTTTAACTGTTATTTTTTGGCAAGGTTTTCCATATATTTTTCATGTAAACATACCTTGACTTTTAATGGCAGATGATGTATAATAGGGGTATATTCGGAAGTTTTCCGTCGGTTTTCATAGCTTACTTCCGAATGGTGTTCGAGGTCAAATTCAAAGGAGGAATTAAAATGTCATCTAACAGGCGAATGGCGGCGGCTGTGAAGATCTGCTCGTCATTTTTAGCGGCAGTCTTGCTTATCGCTGTGCCGAATATGACTGTTTCCGTAAATAACAGCGCCTCGGGCAGTTCAGGCATAGACGATCTCCAGGCACAGATAGACAAGATAAAAAAAGAAAACGAGGCGCGCAAACAGCAGATCGCCGGTTTAACGGGCGACATAAACAAAAATAAAGAATCGATAAATCTCATAAGCGCGCAGATAGACGGCGTAAATCTTGAAATACAGAAATACGGCGAGCTGATAATCAATCAGAAAGAAAGCATTGAAGAAAAAAAGCTCGAAATAGAAGCCGTTGAAGCCGAAGTTGAGAACAAAGAGCTTGAAATCGAGAATAAAAAAGCGTATATAGCAGAGCTTGAGGAACAGAACAAGAAAAACCTCGAGCGCTTTGCGGAGCTTGCCCGCGTACTGTACATGAACGATATTTCGGATACCATTCCGATACTGAGCGGCTCGGACGACTGGTATGAGTACTTTGTTTATTCAGATGTGATCAAAAATATAAGCGACCAGAACGTAAAGTTTATGAAACAGCTTCTTGCCGATATAAACGATCAGGAGAATCTTATCGAGGAGCTTAACGGGGAGATCGCCGCGCTCGAGCTGGAGAAAGAAGAGCTCTCAAAGGAAAAGGAAAAGCTTGAAGAGGATATGAAGGCTCTCGAGGCGTCAAAGGCGGACCTCGACAGCTACGCGGCTCAGCAGAAGGCATACCTCGGTCAGCTTTCCGCTCAGAACAAGGAGCTTATGGACAAAGTAAACGCCCTTGAGTATGACGTTAAGATATCTTCTAAGAAAATGGATCAGCTCAATAATGAGCTTGAGGAGCTTATCAGGGCGGAACAGGCGAAAAACGAAAACCAGACCATCTACTCGACTGACGGCTTTATATGGCCCGTAAGCGCGAGCTTTAAGAAAATCTCCACCGGCTTCGGATACGACGCCTGGAGACGCGGACAGCACCGCGGGCTTGACATATCGGGTTCAGGCTCGTCCATCGCGGGTACTAAGGTCCACGCGGTCCAGTCCGGAACGGTTATCGCTGTTTACAACGGCTGCTCTCACAATTACGGTAAGAATTACAGCTGCGGCTGCGGCGGAGGCTACGGCAACTACATAATCATAGACCACGGCGGCGGAGTTTCTACCATGTACGCGCATATCTGGGGAGTTAACGCTTCGGCCGGACAGCACGTAAATCAGGGCGACGTTATCGGATATGTCGGTTCGACAGGCTGGAGCACGGGATTTCACCTGCACTTTGAGGTTCGCGTAAACGGTGTTGCGGTAAATCCTAACAACTACAAATACGCATACTATTACTGATTCGCTTAACGGCAGACGTTTTCGCAACGCCTGCCGTTTTTGCCTGTAAATATGAAAATTGGGTGAAATATTGCTCTTTTCCTTTACTTTACCGCTTGACAAATTATACGGAGGGTTGTATAATAAATGTATATAAAGTGGAAGTTCGTCGGATTTTGGGGAAAATCGGACGCGCTGTTATTAAGGGGGATATTTTATGGGGAAAATAAAAGGCTTTAGGCTCTTTCTGACAAGAGTCTGCGCGGTGTTATGCGCGTTTGCGCTCTTGGCTGCAGTTCCGTGTACAAACGTGTTCAGCGACTCGGCAATGGACAATATTCAGGACGAGATCGACAAGACCAGAAAAGAAAACGAGGAAAGAAAAAAGAAGATCGAGGGCTACGGAAACGATATCGCCAACAACCAGGAAGCGATGAAGCTCATAACCGAGCAGATAGACGGCATAAACGCTGAAATTGTCAAATACGGACAGTTTATAATCGCGAAGCATGACAGCATAGACGCAAAGGCTGCGGAAATTGAGATGACGGAAAAGTCGATCTCCCAAAAAGAAATTGAAATTGAGACAAAGAAAGCGGATATCGCCGCAATGCAGGCGCGAAACAAAGCAAGTCTCAAAAGATTTGCGGAGCTTGCGCGGGTTTTGTACATGAACGACGTTTCGGATACTATTCCGATCTTAAGCGGCTCGGACGACTGGTATGAATACTTTGTATACTCCGATGTTATAAAAAACATAAGCAGTCAGAACCTTGAATTCATGAACCGCCTTCTCGCTTCCATACGCGAACAGGAAGAGTTGATAGACGGTCTTAACGCGGATATAGAAAGGCTTGAACAGGATAAAACCGCTCTCGAAAATCAGAAAAGATCGCTTGAAAGCGATATGGCGGAGCTTGAGACCGAAAAAGCCGCTCTCGAACGATATGCCGCGGAGCAGAAAAGCTATCTTTACGGTCTCGCGGCGCAGAACAAGTCCTTGCAGGAGAAGATCGACGGGCTCGAATACGATATTGAAGAATCAAACAGAAAGCTTGAAGAGCTTGACAAGGAACTTCAGGAGCTTATAAGAAAAGCACAGCAGAACTCAAGCGGCGAGGATTACAGCAGCGATTTCAGGTGGCCGCTCGACCCGCAGTTCCACAGACTTACTACCTACTTTGGCTGGGATACTGCCTTTGGCGGAAGAAATCACGGCGGGATCGATATTGTAGGCTCGGGCGTTTCGGTTTCAAGTCAGAATATTTACGCGGTTCAGTCCGGAACGATAATAAAGGTCTACAACGGCTGTGCGCATGACTACGGAAAATATTATTCCTGCGGCTGCGGCGGCGGCTGGGGCAACTACATAGTCATCGACCACGGCGGAAAAATCTCCACGCTTTACGCGCACTGCCGAAAGATCTTCGTAAGTGAAGGACAGAAGGTAACCAAGGGCGATGTTATCGGGCTTGTGGGAACAACGGGCTGGTCTACCGGCGATCATTTGCACTTTGAGGTAAGAGTAGACGGAAACCGCGTAGACCCGCTTAAATATGTATCATGATATTTATTGAATGATCCGAGGGGAAGCTTTGGCTTCCCCTTTATTTTTATTAAATAGCCCTTGACAAGAAATCAAGAATTTGTTATAATTAAGGGTAGTTGATTTTTACAGATATTACAATAGATAATTACGTTTTTTGGGGTGTGGATCTATGCAGAGAATGACCGTTGCGAAAGCGATGACTGAATGCCTTAAAGCCGAGGGGATAACGGATATTTTCGGATATCCGGGCGCGGCTATCTGCCCGTTTTATGACGAACTCAACAACACCGATATAAATCACATTCTGGTAAGACACGAGGTAAACGCGGGACACGCGGCTTCGGGTTACGCGAGACTTACGGGAAAACCCGCGGTCTGCGTCGCTACGAGCGGTCCCGGCGCGCTCAACCTCATCACCGCCATAGCGACGGCGTATATGGACTCTGTGCCGATGGTAATTATCACGGGACAGGTAAACTCCGACCAGATAGGCCGCGATGTTTTCCAGGAAGCTGATATAACAGGCTCTGCCGAGCCTTTTGTAAAGCACAGCTACCTGCTGAAAAGACCCGAGGATACCGCCGAGGTATTCAAGAAAGCGTTTTATATCGCTGGCACGGGAAGGCGCGGTCCTGTGCTTATTGACGTTCCGTGCGATGTTCAGAAGGCTGAGATCGACTTTGAATATCCGGAAACTGTTGACATAAGAAGCTACCGTCCCAGCTCCAAAGGCAACGGACACCAGATAAAGCGCGCGGTAAGCACTATGCTCGAAGCGAAAAAACCGCTTATCGTAGCGGGAGGCGGACTGTTTTCGGGAAACGCCGCGGAGCTTATGAGAAAGCTTTCGGAAAAGCTGGATATCCCCGTTATCTCCACGCTTATGGGACTCGGAGCGATGCCGACAAACAGCGAGCGTTATTTCGGAATGCTCGGTATGCACGGCTGTGAGAGCGCGAAATGCGCGGTAAACAACTGCGACACGCTTATTCTTTTAGGGGCGCGTCTGAGCGACAGAACGACCGCTCCGATATTGCTGAAAAAGGAACTTACGGTCATCCATATTGATATCGACCCCGCGGAGATCGGAAAGAGCGTAGCGGCAAATATTCCGATAGTCGGAGATATAAGTCTGGTTTTGGGACAGCTTTTAGAACAGCTTGACGGGGTTTCGGAAAGTGATTTCCAAAAGCATGACGAGTGGAAGAAAATGCTTTCCGACAGCCGCACGGACAAGGGGATAAAGCAGGTTGAAAAGGGCTTTGTAAACCCGAAGTGGTTTATCAGAGAGCTTAACAATTATCTGCCGGAGCGTTCTATCGTTGTGGCGGACGTTGGTGAAAACCAATTCTGGACGGCGCTTAATATTGAGCTTAAAAACGGACGTTTTCTTACGTCGGGCGGAATGGGAACAATGGGCTATTCCCTGCCGGCGGCAATAGGCGCTAAAACAGCCGAACCGAACGCGGAGGTCATAGCGGTATGCGGAGACGGCTCGTTTCAGATGGAGCTGTGCGAGCTTGCGACGTGCGTTCAGCATGACATAGCGGTCAAGGTAATCGTAATGAGAAACCGCTATCTCGGAATGGTAAGAGAATTTCAGACCAACCACTATGGAAACAGGCTGTGCGCGGTTTCTCTTGACGGAAGCCCGAGCTATACGAAGATAGCCGAGGCATACGGGATCGAAAATATGCTTGTGGACAGCGAGGAAGCCGCAAAAGAGGGCATAAAAAGGCTGACTGAAGCGAAAAAGCCGTTTTTGCTCGAGGTTGCCGTGCCGGAGCTTCTCGAAACCATACTTTAAGAGGTGCAGAATATGAAGCATACGATTTCCGTTTTGGTTGAAAATCACGCGGGCGTTCTGGCGAGAGTCGCGGGACTGTTCGCGCGCAGAGGATTTAACATCGACAGTCTCGCGGTGGGAGTTACGGACGATGTGAATGTTTCGAGGATAACGATAGTTGCGGACGGAAGCGACTATACGCTCGAGCAGATCGAAAAACAGCTGAACAAGCTGATCGACGTAATAAAGGTAAAGACGCTCGCGCCTGAAAATATGGTGTCGAGAGAGCTGATACTCATAAAGGTAAGCTGTTCTCCCAAACAGCGCCCCGAAATAATCAGCATCTGCGAGCTTGCGCGAGGAAAGATATCGGATATTTCGGCGAATTCTATCACGATCGAGATTTCAGACAGCGCAAACGCGCTGAACAATTTCGAGGAGCTTTTGCGTCCGTACGGCATAAAGGAGATCGTCCGCACGGGAACGATAGCTATACAAAAGGGCGAGGCGGCTGTTTCCGTAAGGAACTGACTGAAATCGCACGGGACTTAATTATGTTAAACAACGCTTAAAGGCGCTTAAAATTTTAAATTTTTAAAGGAGATCATTAAAATGGCTAAACTCTATCATCTTGAAGACTGCAATCTGTCACTTTTAGACGGAAAGACCGTTGCTATCATCGGTTACGGCTCGCAGGGTCACGCTCACGCCCTTAACCTTAAGGACAGCGGCGTAAAGGTTATCATCGGTCTTTACGAAGGCTCGAAGAGCTGGAAGAAGGCTGAGGCAGCGGGTTTTGAGGTTTATACGGCGGCAGAGGCGGCAAAGAAGGCTGACATCATCATGATACTTATCAATGATGAGCTTCAGGCTAAGCTCTACAAGGAGAGCATCGAGCCGAACCTCGACGAGGGCAATATGCTTATGTTCGCTCACGGCTTCAACATTCATTTCGGCTGCATCGTTCCTCCCAAAAATGTTGATGTTACAATGATAGCTCCCAAGGCTCCCGGTCACACCGTAAGAAGCGAGTTCCAGGCCGGCAAGGGCACTCCCTGCCTTATCGCTGTTGAGCAGGACTACACCGGCAGAGCAAACGACCTTGCTCTTGCTTACGCGGCAGGCATCGGCGGCGCGAGAGCGGGCGTTCTTGAGACAAACTTTAGAACCGAGACCGAGACCGACCTTTTCGGCGAGCAGGCTGTTTTGTGCGGCGGCGTTTGCGCTCTTATGCAGGCAGGCTTTGAGACGCTTGTTGAGGCAGGCTATGACCCCAGAAACGCTTATTTTGAATGCGTACACGAGATGAAGCTTATCGTTGACCTCATCTATCAGAGCGGCTTCTCCGGAATGCGCTATTCCATCTCCAATACCGCGGAGTACGGCGACTATATAACCGGCCCGAAGATCGTTACTGAGGAGACCAAGAAGGCAATGAAGAAGATCCTTGCGGATATTCAGGATGGAACCTTCGCAAAGGACTTCCTGCTCGATATGTCCGACGCGGGCAAGCAGACGCACTTTAAGGCTATGAGAAAGCTCCACGCCGAGCACCAGCTCGAACAGGTAGGCGAGGAAGTTCGCAAGCTTTACAGCTGGAACAACGAAGAGGACAAGCTTATCAACAACTGATGAATCAAGCCGCTCTTTTTACTAAGAGCGGCTTTATAACAGATAGGGTGGAAAATTGAACTTTTACGGTTTTACGGTTGAAAAACTGCGGCAGTTTTTTATAGAGCAGGACGAAAATCCCGCTAAAGCCGAAATACTTTTTGACGGTATATACCGCCGCGGATATAAGAGCTTTGAGGAATTTGAGTTCAGCGAGCGCGTTTTGAAAAAACTCTCGGTGTTTACGCTTGATAAGCCCGAGGTCGTAAAAAAGCTCGACAGCACGGACGCGGCAAAGCTGCTGCTGAGGCTTGAGGACGGAAATTACTGCGAAACGGTGCTTATGCGCCAGCGCTTTGGAAACGTCGTATGCGTTTCAACTCAGGTTGGCTGCAACATGGGGTGTAAATTCTGTAAAAGCGGTATGCTGAAAAAGCGCAGAGACCTTACGGCGGGCGAAATGACCGCGCAGGTCATCGCGCTTGCACGCGAGTTTTCCTGCGAGATAAGCGGAGTTTCGGTTATGGGGATAGGCGAGCCGTTTGACAATTTTGACGCGGTTTCGGATTTTTGCGGTATAATAACCGAGGATAAAGGGCTTGCTGTTTCAAGAAGGAGAGTTACGGTGTCTACCTGCGGGATAGTTCCGAAAATACGCGAGTTTGCCGAACGCGCGCCCTCGGTCAGTCTCGCTATAAGCCTTCACGCGCCGAATGACGGACTGCGCTCAGAGCTTATGCCGATAAACAGGGTCTACCCTGTCGCGGAGGTTCTTGAAGCGGCGGCGTACTACTCGGAAAAAACAGGCAAGCGCGTTACGCTTGAATATATCCTGCTTTCGGGACTGAACGACGGCGAGATTCACGCAAAACAGCTCGCAGAGCTTATCCGCGGGCGGAATTTATATGTAAACCTTATTCCCTACAACGAAACGGATACCGATTTCAAAAAGCCCTCGCCCGAAGCCGTGGACAATTTCTGCCGTGTGCTTAAAGAAAACGGGGTCATAGCGACAAAGCGGCGCGAATTCGGCGCGGAGCTTAAAGCCGCTTGCGGACAGCTTATGGCGGATTATAATGATTAATTTTTTTGGGGGGGGGGGGGGGGGGGGGGGGGGGGGGGGG
>JAFLUG010000070.1 GCA_022508885.1 Oscillospiraceae bacterium
AAAGTCTTTGAAAGGGAGTCTGAGGGAAAACTTTCTACAGAAAGTTTTCCCTCAGAAAAAGAAACAAGGTGAAACAATGCTCACAAAAACAGAGCCGTTCAGCGAGGAAAGCACCGAAACTGCCGCCGAGATACTAAGAAACGGCGGTATCGTAGCTATACCTACGGAAACTGTCTACGGACTTGCCGCAAACGCGCTTGACGAAAACGCGGTAAAGAGTATTTTCATCGCAAAGGGCAGGCCTCAGGACAATCCTCTCATAGTTCATATAAGCAATTTTGAAATGATAAAGCCTCTTGTAATGGAAATCCCCGAGCTTGCAAAAAGGCTTGCGGATAAATTCTGGCCCGGACCGCTTACGATGATTTTTGATAAAACAGACGTTATCCCGGAAGTTACAAGCGGCGGACTCAAGACGGTTGCCGTGAGAATGCCCGCGAGTGAGGCGTCAAGGACGGTCATTGAAAAGTGCGGTTTTCCGCTTGCCGCACCCTCGGCAAATCTTTCGGGAAAGCCGAGCCCGACAACTGCAAAACACGTTTTCGAAGATATGAACGGCAAAATACCGCTTATCATCGACGGAGGAGAATGCGCGGTCGGAGTTGAAAGCACGGTCATTTGTTTTAACGGTGATAAAATTCACATTCTGCGTCCGGGCGGGATAACTGCCGAGATGCTTTCGGAGTTTTCGGAGGTTGAAATAGATAAGGCGGCAGAAGCTGCTCCAAACCCTGACGAGCGCGTTATTTCCCCCGGAATGAAATACACTCACTATTCTCCAAAGGCAAACGTTTTTGTTGTGAATAAAAGAGCTGAGGGATTCAGAAAATTCCGTGAAACCAGAAAGAACGAAAACGCTTGGTTTTTGTCGTGCGGAGATTACGGAAGCGGCTTTGTAAATTTCGGAGAAACAGCCGAGATACAGGCGCAGAGGCTGTTTAAGCTTTTAAGAAACGCCGATGAAAGCTCGGTTGAAACGGTTTATGTCGAAGCTCCGGACAAAAGCGGCGTCGGGCTTGCTGTCTACAACAGGCTTATACGCGCGGCGGGGTTTAAGGCGGTGGATGAATAAAATGTCGGTTCTGCCGAATATTAGTATTACGGGACTTACGGGAATAAGCGGCGCGGGAAAATCCACGGTGGCAAAGATTTTTGCCGAGCGGGGATTTACAGTGATTGACTGCGATATGCTTGCGCGAAAAACCGCGCAGGATACACGTTTTTTGAGTGAGCTTTCACAGCGCTTTGAGAAAGACCTGTTTAACAGCGACGGAACGCTTGACAGGGAAAAAACCGCTCAGGTAGTTTTTTCCGATAAAGAAAAAAACGCGAAATATTTAGGTGTTATTTTTCCGTACATCACTTATGAGATCATGCAGTTCATTCACTGTGTACAGGGAGAGATACTGCTTGACGCGCCCACGCTTTTCGAGGCGAAAATAGATATGCTGTGTGATAATGTCATAAGTGTGATCGCTGACGAAGAAGTTTGTATAAAAAGGATATCCTTTCGCGACAGCATTTCCGAAACTCAGGCGAGAGCGCGGCTTTTTGCACAGCACAGCGAAAACTTTTTCAGAAATAATTCGGATTTTGTGATTGAAAACAACTCGGAAGACAATTATGAAACGTTGTCAGCCGATCTTGACAGGATTATCAAAGACATAAGAAACGGGTGATAGTATCGTTTACGGTAAATACAACATTTACAGAAAAAAGAAAAAAGCAAATATGCCGCTGATAATCATTCTGGTGATTTTGGTTATTGCTTTGCTTGTAACGGGCGGGTTATGGGGTTATAATAAATACCTTACCGAAACCTACCCGATGAGGTATTCTTCTTATGTGGAAAAATACGCAAGGGAGAATAATATCAGCGAGTATCTGGTCTACGCGGTGATAAAGACCGAAAGCGGTTTTCGCACGGACGCGCGCTCGGAGGTGGGTGCGCGCGGACTTATGCAGATAATGGAAGAGACCTTCGACTGGATAAAGTTTAAACGGGGAGATACGGATACAGTCTATTACGATATGTATTCCGCGGAGAAAAATATCGAATACGGCTGCTGGCTGCTGGGCTTTCTGTATGAGGAGTTCGGTGATATCGACTGTGTGGCTGCGGCGTATCACGCGGGGCGAGGGAACGTAAACAACTGGCTTTCGGACAGAAACTACTCTTCCGACGGAAAACATCTCGATTATATCCCTATTTCCGACACTGCGCATTATGTAGATAAGATCAACGCCACTATGGACGTCTATGTAAGTCTTTATGCCGGAAAATAATATTAAATTTATTTTGTGAAAGGAAGTATATCAATGGCGAAGAAAGAAACGTCGGGTGCAAAGGAGCTTAAAGAAAAGCTGTTTTTGAAGAAAAAAAACGCATATCTCAGAATGAGCGACGCTGAAATAAAAAAGTGCGAAAAATTCTGCGAGGGATATAAAAAATTCCTTGACGAAGCTAAAACCGAACGCGAAGCGGCAGGCTTTATCGAGCGCGAGGCAAAGTCGGCGGGTTTTGTGCCTTTTGATAAAAATAAGAAATATAAAGCGGGTGACAAGGTTTATCTTGTAAACCGCGAAAAGGCGGTCATCCTTGCCGTAATAGGAAAAGAGCCGATAGAAAAAGGCGTAAATCTCGTTGCGGCACATATAGACAGCCCGCGTCTTGATATGAAGCAAAATCCCATGCTCGAAAAGGACGAGGTCGCCTATTTCAAGACCCATTATTACGGAGGGATAAAAAAATATCAGTGGCCGACCGTTCCGCTGTCGCTGCACGGAGTGATAGTCAAAGCTGACGGCAGCAAGATAGTTGTCCGCATCGGCGAGGACGAGGGAGACCCGGTGTTCTGTGTGTCAGATCTTCTCCCGCACCTTGCCTCGGCTCAGATGAAGCGTCCCTCGGCAGAGATAGTAAAGGGTGAGGAGCTGAACCTCATTATCGGTTCGCGCCCTTTTAAGGACGACGAAACAAGCGAGCGTGTAAAGCTCAACCTCCTTATGCTGCTGAACGAAAAGTACGGAATAACCGAAGCCGATTTCCTTTCGGCGGAGCTTGAGGCGGTCCCCGCGTTTAAGGCGAGCGATATCGGGTTTGACAGAAGCCTTATCGGAGGCTATGGACAGGACGATAGAGTCTGCGCCTATACCGAGCTTATGGCGGTTTTGGGCGCGAAAGCTCTCAAAAAGACCGCTGTCGCGATTCTTACAGATAAAGAGGAAACAGGCTCGGACGGAAACACCGGACTTCGCTCGGCATATCTCAAATACTTCATCGCCGACCTGGCGGCATGCTTCGGAAAAGAGGGAAGAGAGGTGCTTTCAAATTCAAAGTGCCTTTCGGCAGACGTAAACGCGGCTTATGACCCGACCTTTCCCGATGTGTTTGAGAAAAACAACGCAAGCGTGCTTAACGGCGGCGTATGTGTTACAAAATACACAGGCTCCCGCGGAAAAAGCGGAACCTCGGACGCGTCCGCAGAGTTTGTCGGAGAGATACGCTCATTGCTTGATAAAAACAACGTTATCTGGCAGACCGGCGAGCTCGGAAAGGTGGATATCGGCGGCGGCGGAACGGTAGCGGCTTATATCGCGAACCTTAATGTTGATACTATTGATGTGGGCGTTCCGGTCATGTCAATGCACGCGCCCTTTGAGATCACGGCAAAAACGGACGTTTACGCGGCGTTTAAGGCGTTTGAGGCGTTTATTAACAACTGATTTAATTTGTCCTAATTCACTCATTTGCAAAATAAACATATAGTGTAAATGGGGTGATAATATGGCTAAAGCACACGGTTTTTTCAAGAGACTCGGAATAAAGCTTATAGCGGCGGGAATGGTAGCAGTCGGACTTCTGCTGCTTATGGATCTCAGCTTCCGTGACGTTATAGAAACGGTAAACGCATACGAGTGTCATGAGATAGTTTCGAGAGTATTGAACGATGCGATCTCAGACGAGCTTGAAAACGCGGATACCGACTACAGCAAGCTTGTTACGTTATCCACCAACAGCGACGGCGAGGTCATCTCTGTTGAAAGCAACGTGGTGAACATCAACAAGCTGAAAACCGGAATTATCCGCCGCCTTGAGAGGGAGTTGGCGAGACTTTCGTCATACAACCTTGAAATTCCGATAGGAACGCTTCTTGGCATACAGCTTTTACACGGAAAGGGCTTTAATATCGGGATGACGGTAGAACCGGTCGGAATGGCTACCGCATCGATAATAAGCGAATTTGTTTCCGCGGGAATAAACCAGACCCTGCATAGGATAGTCATTGAGATAACCACAAGCGTTGAGTCGATAATCCCCGGATTTTCCACGAGAGTTCCCGTAACGACAACGGTGGTCGCCGCGGAAACGGTTATTGTCGGAAGGGTTCCCGACGCGTATACCCACGTTGTCGCGAGCGAGTCGCTCAGCGGTTATCTTAACGATTTCGGAGCAGTTATAGACTAAAGCGCTTGCTTTACGCAAATACGGCAGGCGCTATGGGAGATGAAAAATTGGATATCAATGAAGCAAAAAAGAGAATTTCCGAGCTGACGGAAATTCTCGAAAAGGCAAATCACAACTACTATGACCTCGACAGCCCAACGCTTGAGGACGACGAGTATGACGCGTTTATGCGCGAGCTTAGGAAGATCGAACAGGATTTTCCCGAGCTGTTAAGCGAAAGCTCGCCCTCTCAGAGGGTGGGAGGTTCCGCGCTGAATACGTTTGAAAAAGTCAGCCACACGGTACAAATGGCGAGCCTTCAGGATGTTTTCAGCGAAAATGAGGTAAGAGCGTTTTACGAACGCGCGGTTGAAGCGGGAGCGAGTGAGTTTACCGTAGAGACGAAAATAGACGGGCTTTCCGTGTCTCTTGAATACGAGAACGGCGTTTTGATCCGCGGTTCAACCCGCGGTGACGGATTTATCGGCGAAAATATCACGGCAAATCTTAAGACAATACGCTCTGTGCCGCTTAAATTGGCGGAAGATGTTTCGTTTCTGGAGGTTCGCGGAGAGGTCTATATGCCGAAGGAGAGCTTTAAAAAGCTTTGCGATATACAGGAGAAAAACGGCGAGCCTCTCCCGAAGAATCCCCGAAACGCCGCGGCGGGTTCTTTAAGGCAGAAGGACAGCAAGATAACCGCCGAGCGCGGACTTGATATATTCTGTTTTAATATTCAGCAGGCGAGGGGCGTCGAGTTTGAAACACATTCCGAGAGTCTTGAGTACCTGAATAAGCAGGGATTTAAGGTTGTTCCCGATTTTCGGGTGAGTAAAACGCTCGACGAGATATTAGCGCGTATTTCCGAGATCGGTAAAATGCGGCTTTCGCTTCCGTTTGATATTGACGGGGCGGTGGTAAAAGTAAACGATCTGGCGCTGCGAGCGGAAATGGGCGCAACGGCTAAAACGCCCAAGTGGGCGGTGGCATTCAAATACCCGCCCGAGGAAAAAGAAACCACGCTTAATTCCATCGAAATAAATGTGGGGCGCACGGGCGCGCTTACGCCGGTTGCGATTTTCGACACCGTTCAGCTTGCGGGGACATCGGTTTCACGAGCGGTCCTGCACAATCAGGACTATATCTCCGAAAAGGATATCCGCGTAGGCGACAGAATTGTCGTGAGAAAAGCGGGAGATATTATCCCCGAAGTTGTAAGAAGCGTTTTGCACGCGGATAATTCCGAGCCGTTCTATATCCCGAGCGTTTGCCCCGTATGTAATTCCGAGGCAGTGAGAGATGAAGACGACGCTGTGATCCGGTGCAAAAACATAAACTGCCCCGCGCAGATATTGCATTCGATAGAGCACTTTGCCTCCCGCAGCGCGATGAACATCGACGGTCTCGGCGAAGCGATAGTAGAACAGCTTATAAACGCCGCTCTTGTTCATACAGTAGCCGATCTGTATACGCTCGATATCCAGTCTCTTACGGCTCTTGAGCGTTTCGGGCAGAAGTCCGCGGAAAATCTGCTTTCGGCGATCGAAAGATCAAAGCAAAACGAGCTTCCGAGGCTTATTTACGCTCTCGGTATCCGCGGAATAGGCGGACGAGCCGCGCTGCTTTGCGAAAAGTTTGGAGATATGGACGGCATTATGGCTGCAAGCGAGAAAGAAATTTCGGAAATAGACGGCTTTGGCGATGTGCTTGCGAAATCGGTTTACACTTCAATGCGCGAGCCGCACCGAATCGAGCTTATAAACCGTCTTAAAGAGCTCGGACTTAACATGAAATACGAAAGCAAAAAGGTTTCGGACGTGCTTTCGGGGCTTACCTTTGTCATCACGGGAACGCTTCCGACGTTAAAGCGCGAGCAGGCAAAGGAAATGATAGAACAGCGCGGCGGAAAATGCAGCGGCTCTGTTTCAAAAA
Source organism: Oscillospiraceae bacterium (assembly GCA_022508885.1). GTDB lineage: Bacteria > Bacillota > Clostridia > Oscillospirales > Ruminococcaceae > CAG-115. The sequence continues at coordinate 6,380 of JAFLUG010000070.1, forward strand.
AGACAAATTATGTTCTTGCCGGAGAAGAGGCGGGTTCTAAGCTTACAAAAGCAAATGAGCTTGGGATAACCGTTATTTCCGAAGAACAGTTTTTGGATATGATCAAATAATTTGGAGGTATAACAAATGGGAATGACTATGACTCAGAAAATTCTCGCAAAACACGCGGGGCTGGAGAGCGTAACCGAGGGGCAGCTCATAAAGGCTAAGCTCGATATGGTTTTGGGAAACGATATCACAAGCCCCGTCGCTATCAACGAGTTTGAGAAAAACGGCTTTACAAGCATTTTCGATAAAACAAAGATATCGCTTGTAATGGATCACTTCACCCCAAACAAGGACATCAAGGCGGCAAAGCAGTGCCAGCAGTGCCGTAATTTCGCGGACAAGTACGATATTCTCAACTACTACGATATCGGAGAGGTCGGCGTGGAACACGCCCTCTTGCCCGAAAAAGGCTTGGTTATCGCGGGCGACTGCGTAATCGGCGCGGACAGCCACACCTGTACCTACGGCGCGCTCGGAGCGTTTTCCACGGGCGTAGGCTCTACCGATATGGCTGCGGGAATGGCTACGGGAGAAGCGTGGTTTAAAGTCCCATCCGCAATTAAGTTTAATCTCACCGGAAAGCTCAACAAGTGGGTAAGCGGAAAGGACGTAATTCTTCACATAATCGGAATGATAGGCGTAGACGGCGCGCTTTATCAGTCAATGGAGTTTACGGGCGAGGGTCTTAGATCCCTTTCAATGGACGACAGGCTCTGCATGGCTAACATGGCGATCGAGGCAGGCGCGAAAAACGGTATTTTCGAGGTAGACGATGTTACTTTTGATTACATAAAGGAAAGAAGCACACGCGTTCCCGAGGTGTTCAAGGCAGACCCAGATGCAAAATACAACCGTGTAATTGATATTGATCTGAGCGAAATAAAGCCGACGGTCTCTTTCCCTCATCTTCCCGAAAACACCAAGACGATCGACGAAGCCGAAAAACTGAACATCAAGATCGACCAGGTAGTTATCGGCTCCTGCACAAACGGCAGATACAGCGACCTTGAGATCGCGGCGGCAGTTGTCAAAGGCAAAAAGGTAGCAAAGGGCGTTCGCGCTATCGTTATACCCGCCACTCAGCAGATCTATCTTGACGCACTGAAAAACGGTCTGCTTGAAATATTCGTCGAAGCCGGAATGGTGGTTTCCGCACCTACCTGCGGTCCGTGTCTCGGCGGTCATATGGGAATACTCGCGCCGAATGAACGCGCCGTATCCACCACCAATCGAAACTTTGTCGGCAGAATGGGCGATACCTCGTCCGAGGTCTATCTCGCGAGTCCTGCCGTAGCAGCGGCAAGCGCGCTTAAGGGTTGTATTTCGGGGGAGGCTTTGAAATAGTAATGGTAAAGCACATAATTATCTGGAAACTCAAAGAAATGTCCGATGCTGAAAAAAACGAGCGTAAAAGGCTGATAAAAGAAGGTCTTGAGGGTCTTAAAGGAAAAATCGACGGGCTTGTTGAAATAAAGGTGATAACTGAGCCTCTTCCTTCGTCAAACGGAGACCTTATGCTTGACAGCACCTTTACCGACTATGAAGCGCTGAAAGGTTATTCTATCCACCCCGAGCATGTAAAAGTCGCGGACGAGCGTGTGAGGCCCTTTACCGCGGACAGAAAATGCGTTGATTATGAATTATAAGGAGAATTAAAATGAAAGCACACGGAATTGTACATAAATACGGCGACAACGTTGATACGGACGTAATTATCCCCGCGAGATACCTCAATACCGCCGACCATAAGGAACTTGCATCCCACTGTATGGAGGATATCGACAAGGATTTTGTAAAGAACGTAAAAGAAGGCGACATTATGGTCGCCAATATGAACTTCGGCTGCGGAAGCTCGCGCGAGCACGCTCCCATCGCTATCAAAGCAAGCGGAATAAGCTGCGTAATAGCCTCTACTTTCGCGAGAATTTTCTACCGCAACTCGATAAACATCGGTCTGCCTATCCTCGAATGCGACGATGCGGCAAAGGATATCGAGGCGGGAAACGAAGTCGAGATAGATTTTGACAGCGGGATCATCACCAACATTACCAAGAACAAAACATACCAGGCTCAGCCGTTCCCCGATTTCATCAAGGAGATAATAAGCAAGGGCGGACTGCTTAACTCAATAAAGAAGTGAGAATCGATATACGAACAGCCGATTTTTCGGATATCGAGGGAATGAGCGAGGTCGTTGACAGCGCGTGGCAGGTGAATTACCGCGATATTTTCGATGAGGAAACTATTGCCGCGTTCACCGGTGAGCACCGAAGAAATAGCTTCGCAAAGCTTCTCGAAAACAAAGCCGATATTTTCGTTCTTACGGTCGATATGAAAATAACCGCCGTATGCACAGCGGTAAAGTATGAAGGCATTAAGTCGGCGAATATTGCCGAAATCCTGCTTTTATATGTCAGTCCCGAGTTACAGCGCACGGGGCAGGGAAGAAAGCTGCTATCTCATACGCTTAGAAAAATGCGTGAAAAAGGTTATGAGGGCGCTGTGCTTTCAACCGCCGAAAAGAATATGCCCGCAAGGGAATTCTACAGGAAATTCGGGTTTGCGGAGATAAATACCCGCGAATACAACGGCGTTGCTTATATTGATTTGAAAATTGATTTTTGAAACATTTTGCGTTATGAAAGACTTAAAGAAAACAAGTGTATTTTTAGCTCTGATACTGCGGCATAAGCCCGAGGCTATCGGCATCTCGCTCGACCAAAACGGTTGGGCAGGTGTTGAGGATATAATCAATGGGATCAACCGCGCAGACGGGTATTCCATGGATATGCAAACTCTCGAGGAAATTGTCAGGACAGACAATAAGCAGCGCTACAGCTTCAATGAGGATAAAACGAAGATACGCGCCAATCAGGGGCATTCGATTAACGTCGATGTCGAACTGAAGGAATGCGAGCCTCCAGAGCAGCTTTTCCACGGCACGGGCGAGAAGTTTGCCGCGGCGATACGAAAAGAGGGCTTAAAGCCGAAGTCTCGGCTGTATGTTCATCTTTCCAAGGACAAGGAAACGGCTGAAAATGTCGGGGCGCGGCACGGAAAGCCCCATGTCTTTTTTGTGCATTCCGGTAAGATGTACCGACAGGGCTACAAGTTTTATCTCTCCGAAAACGGAGTATGGCTTACAAAATGCGTTCCACCAGAATTTCTGGGAGAGCGTTAAAAAAACAAGAGGTGTAATATGGAAAAAAATATAGCGGTAATCAAGGGCGACGGAATAGGTCCCGAAATTGTGACCGAAGCGATGAAGGTTCTCGACAAGGTCGCCGTAAAATTCGGTCATAAGTTCAATTACGAGCAGCTTTTAATGGGCGGCTGTTCTATAGACGCAAACGGCGTTCCGCTTACGGACGAAACGATTGAACGCTGTAAAGCGTCCGACGCGGTTTTGATGGGCTCGATCGGCGGAAATACCACTACGTCTCCGTGGTACAAGCTTCCCGCGGACAAGCGTCCCGAGGCGGGTCTGCTCGGACTCAGAAAGGCTTTGGGGCTTTTCGCAAATCTTCGTCCCTGTGTGCTTTATAAACAGCTCTCCGAGGCTTGCCCGCTGAAAAAGGAGATAGCGGATAAGGGCTTTGACATGCTTATTATGCGTGAGCTTACTGGCGGACTGTATTTCGGCGAGAGAAAAACCGAGCCGGTGAACGGCGTTATGACGGCGATCGACACACTTAAATACGACGAAAACGAGATACGCAGGATAGCCAAAAAGGCGTTTGATGTGGCTATGCAGAGAAGAAAAAAGGTAACAAGCGTAGATAAGGCAAACGTTCTTGACAGCTCAAGACTTTGGAGAAAGGTCGTTGATGAAGTATCGAAGGAGTATCCCGAGGTAACGCTCGAGCATATGCTGGTTGATAACAGCGCTATGCAGCTTGTAAAAGACCCCGCACAGTTTGACGTTATGGTGACGGAGAATATGTTCGGCGATATTCTGTCCGACGAGGCTTCGATGATCACGGGCTCGATAGGAATGCTCGCTTCGGCTTCAATGAACGAAACGAGCTTCGGGCTTTACGAGCCGAGCGGAGGTTCCGCGCCCGATATCGCGGGTCAGAACAAGGCAAACCCGATAGCCACAATTCTCTCTGCGGCAATGATGCTGCGTTATTCGTTCAAAATGGATAAAGAGGCGGACGCTGTGGAAAACGCGGTAAATAGAACGCTTGAGGACGGATACCGCACAGGCGATATCATGAGCGAGGGAATGACGCTTGTGTCCTGTTCGGAGATGGGCGATAAGATAGCCGAAAGAATTTAAGATAAGATCACGCTGTTTTTTACGGCGTGATTTTTTTAAGTTAAGTGTAACAATTCGCCGATTTATGTGACTGTATAGATGAGGGGATAAAAAAGGAGGTGAGGATTTGGACGATACCCAGATAATCGAGCTTTTCTTTGAGCGTTCGGATAGGGCTGTGTCCGAATTGTCGGCAAAATACGGAAGGCTTGTGTTTAAGATCTCACAAAACGCTCTGCATAACCGCGAGGACGCCGAAGAGTGCGTAAACGACACATATCTCGGCGTCTGGAACGCGATACCGCCGCAAAGACCAAACTCTCTGCTTGCTTTTGTCTGCAGGATAGCGAGAAATATCTCTATCAACCGATACAAGCGCGACCCTGCCCGAAAACACGGCGCTTACGGCGTATGCTACGACGAATTGCAGGAGTGTATCCCGTCAGACGAAACGGTCGAATCCAGATATGACGAAAGCGAGCTTTCAAGGCTTATTGACGAATTTCTTGACGAACTCGACAAGAAGAACCGAATGATATTTGTAAGGCGGTATTATTACATGGACTCGTTCGCGGTCATCGCTTCAGCAGCGGGCATGAACGAAGGCGCTGTGAGAACACGTTTGTCGCGGCTGCGCGGCAAACTTAAAGACTATCTGGAAAGCAGAGGTGTTGATGTATGAATTTAATGGACGCTGTAGGCGGGATAAGCGACAGGCATATTGAAGAGTTCGCTTATATAAGCCCGAAAAAAAGGTTTTTCAAGTCTTGGATGACGATTGCTTCGGCGGCTTGTTTGGTGTTAGTTGTCGCGGTAATAGCGATAGTATCGTACCAAAAATTTTTTTCTGAAAATTATGGTAATTCTCCGTGCGTATATTTTAACGACAGAGTTTATTCTTATCGCGGACGACCTTATACACAAGAAGAGCTATCTCAAATGCCCGGCTATCCCGATATTCTTGTTTTTGAGGACGGTTACTACGAGTTGCCCGAGGGATATATCGAAGTCGGAGAGATAACGTCAAACTACTACAAAGACGAAGAAGTCAACGGCTTCGGCGCGGGACCGAAGGTCGGGGAAAAGATATACCAGGACCCCGAGCACCCGGAAGACCTGTATGTGTATACAAAGCTTTTTTCAAACGTAAAATATAGGTATATCCAATTTGTTGACAAAACGTATAAAAGGGTGCACATAAACGGTAAAACCTATGTTCTGTCTCCCGGGTCGGTTGATTTGCCCGACGGGTATGTCCAAATCGGCGAGGTCACAACGATCGACCGCAAAGACAGATATGTTGACGGATTTGGACAAGGACTTGAGATCGGGGCTAAAATATACGGTTCTACCGAGAATCCCGATGTGTTGTATGTATACACAAATTATTGGGACGATACCTATGGTTATTATTTCCGATTTGTACCTTACGATGAATAAGATAAAAACGTGCTTTTTTCAAAGCAACACATCAGCTTTTAGAAAAAGTCTTATTTTCTGTTTCTCTTGAAAAACTGATTTTGGGATTCCAAAGGGCGAAGCCCTTTGGCGGGGGTTGGGGGCGGAGCCCCTGCACCCCTCATCTCTCTC
>JAFLUG010000071.1:0-8702 GCA_022508885.1 Oscillospiraceae bacterium
CAAGGAAAACCCTTTTGAAAAAGGGTTTTCCTTGGAACCTTTCCCAAAACTTTTTTGTATGCGCCTGTTGTTGCGGTCAAAAGGTTGAATGTTACAGCGTTTTGTTCATGCTTCCCATTTTATACCCGCCGAGGTCCAATGTGACGTACAAAAAACCAAGCCCGTAAAGATACTTGCACAGCGGTTCGGAAATCTCGGGACGGATTATTTTTTCAAACTCGGAGCGGTCGATCTCAATTCGCGCGATGTTCCCATGATTATCATGAATACGCACGCGCACCTGATGAAATCCCAGATCAAGCAGCCGCTGCTCAGCTTTATCCACCATAGCGAGCTTTTCCTCGGTTATGGTTTCTCCGTACACAAACCGCGAGGACAGACAGGCGAACGACTGCTTGTCCCATGTGGAAAGCCCCATTTCCTTAGAAAGCTGACGTATCTCCTCTTTATTAAGCTCTGCCTCTCTCAGCGGACTTTTGACATCCAATTCCGCTACGGCGATAAGTCCCGGTCGGTAGTCGCCGTTGTCGTCCACGTTAGAGCCTTCGCAGACATACGAAATCCCACGCTCTTGAGCAATGTTCCGTATCTTTGTAAACAGCTCGCGCTTGCAAAGATAACAGCGGTTTTTGGGATTTTTCGAAAAGCCTTCTATTGATAGCTCCTCGGAATCTACAATGATATGCTCTATTCCCTGCTCCTTGCAGAACGCCTTCGCCTCGTTTAATTCTCTTTCCGGAAACGAGCACGACCGCGCTGTCACGGCAACAGCTTTTTCTCCTAAAACGTCATGCGCGGTTTTCAGCAGAAATGTCGAATCAACACCCGAAGAAAACGCGACAGCTACGCTCCCGAGCTTTTGCAGATATGCTTCAAGCTTTTGTTTTTTCTCATGCAGTGCGTCCATTAATTTCCTCCGTCAGTTCTCTTCAAGACGTTTTCTTATTTCGTCAAGTGATAGGTTTTGCTCATTTGCGATACGGGCTAAATCGTCATACTCGTACTTTTCGCGCTTTACGCCGTAGCCCGAGGATATTTTCTTTTTTATCTCGCCAAAAGGCGTATTTACCGTTTCAATTTTTCTGTTGAGCACATAGCGGCGCGTTTCGGTTTCTCTTACGCCTATCGTCGAGGTGTGAGCAAAGAGCAAGCCTGCAATTTTTTCCCTGTCCTCTGCCCTGCACATAACGCGAAGCAGTGTTCCGGGACGGGATTTTTTCATGCCTATCGGCACTGTATAAGCCTCAAGCGCTCCGCCCTCAAACAACCGTTCCATAGCAAACGCGATATCCTCGGCGGTCATATCGTCTACATTGCAGGACAGCTCGAATACCGCATCGGTCTTGTCCGCGCTTTCTCCAGTATCACCAATAAACGCGCGGACGCAGTTTGCCGCGGGAAAATCCTTTTTTCCCATACCGTAGCCGATAGCCTTTGTTTTCATTATCGGCATATCCCCGAAGCGGTCGGCAAAATGCTTTAAAAGCGCCGCTCCGGTTGGCGTACAAAGCTCACCGTTTATTTTTCCGCCGTAGATAGGCACATCCCTTAGAATATGCGCCGTAGCCGGAGCGGGCACGGGCAGTATGCCGTGCGCGCATTTTACAGTCCCGCTTCCGACATGAACGGGAGAAACAACCACCTCATCGGGTGATAACTCATTCATAAGCAGACAAACGGCGGTTATATCCGCGACGGCGTCCATTGTCCCGACCTCGTGGAAATGGATATCCGATACGGGAACTCCGTGAGCTGTGCTTTCCGCCTCGGCAATAAGCCCGTAAACCGCTAAAACATCATTTTTGACTGCCTCGGGAATATCCAGTGCGGATACTATTCGCTCTATATCGCTCATGCTTGCGTGATGATGGGTATGCTCGTGCTCGTGATGATGCTCATGGGAATGCCCATGGTGATGCTCATGCTCGTGATGATGTTCATGAGAATGCTCATGTTCGTGTTCATGGTGATGCATATCTTCATTTTCTTCCTCACCGTGAACCTTAACGGAAATATGCGTTCCGGTTATCCCGCACTTTACGGATCTTTCTCGTACATATTCAACATCGGGAATATTGAGTGAGTTAAGCTTTTCGATAAATCTCTCCGGCTCGGGAAGCAGCTCTGAAAGCGCCGCAGCAAGCATATCTCCCGCCGCGCCCATTGAGCAGTCTATATACAAGGTCTTCATTTTTTTACCTCCATATGGTTTATCATGCCCGCAAGATATCCAGCGCCAAAGCCGTTGTCGATATTGACGACAGAAACACCGCTCGCGCAGGAATTAAGCATTGACAAAAGCGCTGAAAGTCCGCCGAACGACGCGCCGTAGCCCACGCTTGTCGGAACGGCAATCACGGGACAGTCGCACAGTCCGCCGATAACGCTCGCGAGAGCGCCTTCCATTCCCGCAACAGCGATAACGACGCTTGCGGTCATTATATCCTCTTTGTGCGAGAGCAGCCGGTGAAGTCCCGCTACTCCCACATCGTAAACGCGCGTTACCTTATTTCCCATAAACTCCGCGGTAAGCGCAGCTTCCTCCGCCACGGGAATATCGCTTGTTCCGCCCGTTGCCACAACGACAGTGCCTATTCCGTCCGCCTCGGACTGTTCACCGACAAAGCCGATCTTAGCGGTTTCATAATAAACGAGCGGGTGAGATTTGGCGACGATTGTCGCGGCTTCGGGAGAAAGCCGGGTGATAAGGACTCGCTCCTGTCCGTTTTTATTCATCGTATCTATAATACCAATGATCTGCTCGGGCGTTTTTCCCGCGCCGTAAATCACTTCGGCTTGTCCTTGCCTCAGCTTTCTGTGCAGGTCTACCTTGGCAAAGCCTATGTCCTCAAACGGCTCGGTTTTCAGCTTTAAAAGCGCCTCGTCCACCGACATAGCGCCGTTTTTTACTGACTCAAGAATTTGTCTTGCTTCGCTGTTCATTTGTTTCCCCCGCAATGTCGTAATAATAGCGGTTCCGCCGATCAATGCGGAACCGCTGTTTGTTAAAAATCACTTTTTATTCTTGAAAAGCACTGCCTTTATAACGCCCTTCGGGTCTTTTATCAGAAGAATTACGACCCATATGACCAACCCGAGCGCCACAACGGACAACCCGAGATATAAATCGTTAAGCATATCCTCAGGCGCGGGAGTAAAAAACTCCGCGCCGACTTCGGTATACTCAAACACTGCGTCTACCAGCCACATAAGAGACGCTCCCCAGAACATCAGGCACAACACACCCTCTGAATATTTATTGTCGGGAGCGTTTTTATACCAGACGACCGTGGTAATAACTGCGGCAAAAACCGCGGTAAGCAAGGTCATTTTTAACGAGCCTCAGCTTTCGGACCGTTTTTCCCTGCGCTTTTCAATTGAAGAAGCGACCGCAACCATTCCTGCCCAGACTGCCGTTACGACAGCAGACATAGCTACGCCAGCGGTAGCCATTTCATTGAACATTTCCGCCATTTCAACAGGATCGGACATTGCTGTAAGGAACGGGAACACAGCCGAAAGTTCGCCGTGCCAGATATGCTCGAATACAAGCAGAGCCGAACCGCCCCACAACATATTATTAAGCCATCTGAGCTTTCTCGAAAGCGGCAGCTTATACTCAGTCTCAATATCAGCGTCATCACCGTGAAGCTGTGACATTTCGATCTCTCTTGATCTGATAACCTTTGAAGCTACGGTGGTAATAACCGCCTCAGTGACAGGAACGATAAAACAAGCCATTGTGTTGACCTCCTAATATTTCTGTATCAGCTCTTAAATAAGCAACATTCTGTGTTAAATCAGTCAATACCGATACTTATTACATTATACAACCGATTACAGATTTTGTCAAGTACATTTTAACGAGGACATTGAACACAAAAAATAACTGTACGAAAATTTTTCAAATTTTTAAAAAAATACTTGACAAATCTATACAAGAATATTATAATTACAATTGTTATATAACAATTGTAATTAAAGAGGTGAAAACAATGCCGCCAAAGGCAAGAATAACAAAAGAAATGGTGATAGAAGCGGGCTTAAATATAGTACGAAGCGAAGGAACAGAAAGCCTGAATGTCCGCAGAATAGCTGCCGAGCTTAAATGCTCAACACAGCCGGTTATGTATCACTACAAAACGGTGGACGAGCTGAAAGCCGATATTTACGCCGCCGCGGACGCATTCCACACGGAATATATCACGACGCCGAATGAGAACGCCTATGACCCCCTGCTTTCCATAGGGCTGAATTATATACGCTTTGCGGAAGAAGAAAGATTTCTGTTCAGGTTTCTTTTTCAATCCGATAAATTTCGGAATATCGGCTTTAGAGAAATGCTGGACGGCGAGGAACATGATTTTCTGATACAGCCACTCGCAAAGCAGACCGGACTTGCGCCGGAGCAGGCAAAAACAGTATTTGAAACGCTGTTTATCTGCGTTCACGGTTACGCGAGCATGCTTGCGAATAATTCTATGGAATACAGCGAGGAGCACTTCGCCGAGATACTGACCACAGTTTTTATGGGCACCATCGGTTTTATCATGAGAGGAGAAGAAAAATGAAAAAGCTGTTTGAAAAGAATGAGGTAATGTTCGCGGTAGTGCTGATAATCATCTACGTTGTCGGCTCGAGCGTTATATTGAACATTTCCGATGACGCGCTTGTGCAGAATATCGGCGGAGCCGTCTTCAATGCCGCAATGACGGTGCTGTTATTTATTTTCATCAGGAAAAACGACCTTATGAAGCACATTGGGCTTTGTCGTTCGGAGGTTTCCGCGGCAAAAATGTGGTTTTACATCCCGCTTGTTTTATGCGCGACGTTGACGCTGTTTTTCGGTATCGGACTTGAACTGTCACCTCTTGCGACAGTCTTCCGCACAATAAAAATGCTTTTTGTCGGTTTTCTTGAAGAGGTCATCTTCAGGGCTTTTCTGTTCAAGGGCATTTGCAAAAGCAACGTCACAAGGGCAATTGTTATATCTTCTGTGACCTTCGGAGTCGGGCATTTCGTAAATCTCTTTAACGGCTATGATCTGTTCTACAACATTGTGCAGATCGTCTTTGCCGTTGCCGTAGGATTTCTGCTGGTGTTTATTTTCCACAGAACAGGCAGTCTGATAGCTTGTATCGGTTTTCACTCGCTCAATAACTGCGTGACCGGCTTTGCTTCCGGCGAATACCTGACAAACGTCCTCGGCAGTGAACAGACTGCAGAATTAGTAGCAGCGGGATCCAAGATCGTAATAATAGCCATCTATCTGATATATGTGATAAAGCTACCCAAAAGGCAATTGACACGATCATGACAGAAAAGGCGGAAAGCCGCAGCTTTCCGCCTAAATTTATGCCGGATCAGGCAAACTGGATTATAATAAGATGCGCGGATACGGGACTTTCACCGCCGGATTGGTCGGTAAGAGTCAGAGACTCGGAATTACCGGCGGGATTGCGGACAGTAAGTACAGAGTTTTCGGCAGAAGTTTCTATAAGAGCCATGCCCACTATCTGAGATGTGCCTGTGGCTCTGCCTGCAACTGTGTACGCAAGCTCCGCGCCGTTCAGCGTTATCACAAGCTGACCGGATTCGTTTACGCTTGCCTGGAACATTACCAGATATGTGCCTATTTCCGCGAGATTAAAGCTCGTGGCGGAAAGACGCGTGATATTTGTGCCGCTTGCCGCGCCGTCCAGCGGGAAGCTGACGTCAGCTCCGGGAGCTACTGTTATTGTGGAATCGGCAGGGATCAGCGCGAAAAAGTCAGCGTATGCCAATGCGTTTCCCGGCTCGCCCTGGGGACCTGCGGGACCCTGAGGTCCTGTCGCTCCCGTAGCTCCTGTAGCGCCTGTAGCTCCGGTAGCACCCGTCGCCCCGGTAGCTCCGGTTGCGCCTGTCTCACCGCGGGGTCCCTGAGGTCCTTCGGGTCCCATAGGCCCCTGTGGTCCCGGTTCACCCTGTGGTCCCTGTGGTCCGGTAGCACCGGTCTCACCCTGCGGACCCGGCTCGCCCTGTGCTCCCTGAGGACCGGCGGGTCCTACGGGGCCCTGAGGGCCGGTCTCGCCTCGTGGTCCCTGAGGTCCTTGCGGTCCTGTCGCGCCTGTAGCTCCTGCTTCACCTTGTGGACCTGCCGGACCTACAGGACCCTGAGGACCTGTTTCGCCCTGCGGTCCCTGCGGGCCTGCTGCTCCGGTGGCTCCTGTAGCTCCTGTAGCGCCTGTAGCCCCCTGAGGACCTGCAGGACCCATGGGTCCCTGAGGTCCCGGCTCACCCTGCGGCCCCTGTGGACCTTGCGGTCCAACGGGTCCTGTCGCACCCGTCTCGCCTGCGGCTCCCTGAGGACCTGCAGGACCTACAGGTCCCTGCGGTCCTGTTTCGCCCTGCGGACCCTGAGGGCCTACCGCTCCTGTTGCGCCTGTGGCACCTGTAGCACCCTGAGGACCTGCGGGTCCTACGGGCCCTTGAGGACCCATCTCACCCGCTTCTCCCTGAGGACCGGCGGGGCCCTGCGGTCCGGTTTCTCCTTGCGGTCCCTGTGGCCCCTGTGGTCCGGTGGCGCCTACCGGTCCGGTTGCTCCTGTTTCACCCTGCGGACCCCGAGGTCCGGTTGCTCCGGTTTCACCCTGTGCGCCTTCAAATCCGCGAGGCCCCATAGGTCCTATAGGTCCGCGTTCACCCTGAGGACCCTGAGGTCCCGCAGGACAATGTATGCAGATATTGCTGCTGTCATCGCTGCAATTATCTTTGTTATTATTGGAATTGCCGTCAGAGCTTCCGTTGTTGCGGCGGAAGCTGTTATTGTTATTAAAAAACTGTCTGTTCATAATATTCTCCTTTGTATTTATCGATCGGGATCAATAATGATTCCGATGTATAGCATTATATTCTTTTGGGAGAATATTGTTTACAATAAAACAAGCCACGCATTTTAGTCCGCTTATCATATTTCTTCAAAAAGATACCCGCAGTGTACTCAGTACTCTGCGGGTATTTGTTATAGAAAATAATACAGCTTTCAACCCGGACAAACTCTGCGCATGGCAGAAATTATAAACCCACGCCAAGCGATTTCAGGAATAAGATCACCAGCATAACAGGCGCGATAAACTTTATCATCACGGTATAAAGCCTCTTTCTGCCCATTTTGCCGCCGGTTTTTTCAACCTCTTCAATAACAGTTTTGGGCTTTAATATCCAGCCTATCAGAATACAGGTGCTTATAGCGACTATCGGCATAAGTATGTTGTTGCTGACAAAGTCCATTACATCGAGAATTTGCGCGGAGCTGCCTGTGGGAAGCGTAATATCAAAGTAAAGAAGATTATATCCGAAGCACACTGATACTCCCATTACAAGCGCGATCGCCGTTTCTATCAGAACCGCCCGGTTTCTTGAAACACGGAATTTATCCATTATTCCCGAAACCACCGCTTCCATTATTGAAACAGCGCTTGTCAGAGCCGCAAATAGCACCATTACAAAGAACAGACATCCCACGATATGCCCGATATCTCCCATGGCGTCAAATACCTTCGGCAGTGTTACAAACATCAGACCGGGACCCGACGCGTCCATTCCGTCCCGTCCGGCAAAGGTATATAGTGCCGGAATGATCATCACGCCTGCCAGCATCGCAACCACAGTGTCAAATATCTCGATCTGGTTTATAGATCTCGCAAGTTTTGCGTCATCACTGAGATATGAACCGTAAGTGATCATAATTCCCATTGCCACGCTCAGACTGAAAAACATCTGCCCCATAGCGTCCAGCACAACGGTAAGGAATCTTCCGACAGTCATTCCGCTGAAATCAGGTATAAGGTAGATAGCCAGCCCCTCTAAGCCCGTGCGTTCTGTTCCGTCCGCGTCTGTATGACTGATAGTAACGGAAAATACAGCAATCGCAATGACAAGCACAATTAAAATAGGCATAAGTACCTTGGAAAAAGACTCGATCCCCTTATTGACTCCACGGAACACAATAAATGCCGTAACCGCCAAAAATATGACCATCATCAAAACCGGCTCTGTCTCGGTGGATATAAAGCCTGTAAAATAACCGTCCTCGGCTGTTTGCGCGCCCTGTCCGGTGATATAAGCGAGAAAGTATTTCAACACCCAGCCGCCAATAGCACAGTAATAAGGCATGATAATAACCGGAACAAGACTTGCGACAACACCGAGCCATTTCCATTTTTTACTCAGCTTGCCATATGCCACAAGCGGGCTTTGTTTGGTCTTGCGTCCGATAGCGACCTCGGTTATCAAAAGCGTAAAGCCGAATGTCAGCGACAGTATGATATACACCAACAGGAACATTCCCCCGCCGTCTTTGGCGGCAAGGTAAGGAAATCTCCAGATATTGCCGAGTCCGACCGCGCTGCCTGCTGCCGCAAGAACAAAGCCTATAGCGCCGCCAAACGAATTGCGTTTTGTTTCCTTTTTCATCAGTAGTCCTCCATATTTTGATTTTTTCCGGAGTATATTGCATGGCTATTACTCCATACCGATATTTGTCATAAATACATTATACACTATTACGGAAAAATTTTCAAGAGCAAAAAACACCCCGCACAAAGGCGACCCGCCTTTGGCAATACGTCTCAAATGTGAAACGGTGTCAAAGGCGGGCGCTCGAATAATATGATGTTTCTATACCGCACGCTCCTTAAAGCGAGCCGCCTTTGGCAATTCGT
>JAFLUG010000071.1:8802-12148 GCA_022508885.1 Oscillospiraceae bacterium
TATGATGTTTCTATACCGCACGCTCCTTAAAGCGAGCCGCCTTTGGCAATTCGTCTCAAATGTGAAACGGTGTCAAAGGCGGACGCTCGAATGATGTGATAGCTTTTATCCTGAACCATAGATGATTCACCCGATGATCTATACTCTTATTTCTCTCGCAAACTCACGAAGCTTTACCTCGGTTGCGTTTGCACGGTTGCGGCTCAGGGGAAGTTCTCTTCCGTCAGTAAGGATCACATTGCTTTTCTGTATCGAATAAATATATCTGAAATTTACAAGATATCCCTTATGTATGCGAATAAACCCATTTTGACCGAGTCTGCTCTCAAGCTCCTTCATAGTACCGCACACGCGTTTCTCGCTGCCGCAGAGCATAGTAACGCAGTGACCTTTCACCTCAAAATATTTAATATCTTTTACAGCCTTTGTAATTGTTCCGTCGGGAGTTTTCAGCACCAGATATTCGTCAGCCGAACAAAAATATTTTTTCAGACTTTTCACGGTTTCACAAAGATCATGCTCCAATTTGCTTTTACGGACAAATCTGAACGCCTCGTATATGTAGCCCATATGCGCAAGCTCTTCTTTGTTGGTTACAAAAACAATTTTCACCTTCTGATTTTCTTCACGGATCTTTTTTGCAAGATCCATTCCGTTAAGTCCGGGCATCACTATATCCAAAAACAGGACGTCGAAAAGCTTCGTGCGGCTGTCCGCCAGCAGGCTTTCGCCGTCCTGATACTTGATTATTTCACACTCGCCGTTATAATATTCGCAGATCTTATCCGCAACCATCTCCAACTGCGATCTATCGTCATCACATACCGCGAATCTCAGCAAAGATCACACCGCCCTTTCGGTTTATTTTACTGTTTCGGGCAATACAATACCTGTTCGCCGATGATAACCGCCGGCAAACAGATAATTGTATGCTGTCATGCTTTTAGATAGTTACCGGATCGCTGTAAATCGTGATCGTTTCGGATTTTCCGCTTGCCGTTTTCAGCGTAACTACCGTTTTCAGTCGGTATGTGCCGCTCGTAAGACCAGGTTTGTCATTGGAAACAAGAGCAGAATTATCGTATATATACGATTTCCATACTGTGTTCTTGTACGTGCTCCATATCCAAAGGAAGCCTTCTACTTGAAGCGTCCGTTCAATTTCTATACACGTGACGACAGTATCTGCGGTAACTAAGCTCGTGCAGGTAGCTGTTGTACCGTCAATATCCAAAGCGCTTATAATATCTGCCGCCAGAGTCCAATCCGGTGTAGCCGGCGGCATACTCGCTGCATACGGTGCGGCTGTTTCCAAATACAGTTCGTCGGCTTCCGCATACGCCGTTAGCGGCAGTGCGCAGATCAACAACACCATAGTCATAAGTACTGCGATTTTTTTCATTTCCATTACCTCACTTTACAATATTCAGGGAATTTATCCCTTCATAACGTAAAACGAATGAAAATGTCAACCGTTACGGGTCTTTGTCGAATTTTCTGATTTTCAGCGATTCTGCCAAATTCACAGCCGTATCTTTATTAATTTCACCCAATAAATAGAAACGATAACCGTCCATGATCCACATCACATAGCTTTTGCCTTCAAACATATTTAGGTAATATCCATCGTTTCCGTTTATAGACAAGTATTCTGCATTATTCTTCTCAGTATTTGCATTATTGGCATACGAGATTAAATACTGATTTAAGGTCACTATTTCTCCGTCTATCATGTATTTAGACTTTACGACGTATTTTTCCGATATTATACTCAAAAGCTCATATTCCTCCGGCAGACCGTATATTTCCTCTATTGTCGTTTTGACTTCGTTGTCATCGTACAAAACCTTTGAGTGGTCCCGAAAAATATTGAACGAAAACCCGCCGAACTGCCGCCAGAAGCTGAAGCCCGTCAGAGCAAACAGCGCCAGTATTACCGCGATAAGAAAAAACCTGATTTTTCTTATCGAGAACGGTGCGCCTTTCGTGCGCGAGCGAAGCATTCTTCTTCGTCTAATTTTATAACCGAGTGAGAAATGATGCTTTTTCCCTTCTAAAGGGTACTCGGCGCATTTCTTATCGAGCGTATCCCGTATTCCCTGAGCTATCAGTTCTTCAAACGTCATTTGTTATTCCTTCTTTCTCAAGCAAATCTCTGAGTTTTTGTTTCGCGCGGAATATCCGCTGTCTTGCCGCAGTTGGAGTAATATTAAGCATTTGCGCTATCTCAGAGGGCGAATGTTCCAATATAAGGTTTAAGAACATTACTATATAGTCACTGTCAGGAAGCGACATCAGCGCTTCGTTTATCCTATCGGCGTCGATCTTCGTAAGTACTTTGTCCTCAACGGAACAATCCGTTTCCAAGTCGTCCAATTCGTCCGATACTTCTATTCTGTTATTTTTTCTTTGGATATCCAGCGCTGTGTTTTTTGTCATTACGGAAATGTAATACCTTATCTCATTGTCGTTTATGGCCCGTATTTTTTCAAGGTCGTCAATTACTTTGACAAACGTACTATGAACGGCGTCTTCCGCATCGTGGAAGTTATGTAAAACATTAAATGCAATTCTATACATCATCTGTTCGTATTTTTTATACAGATCATCAACTAACTTCCTGTCAGGCTCGTCCAGAGTCATCAAAAATGCAGCTGAAAACATATGATTGGCTCCTTAATTCATTTTTTAACATATTATACCATATTTTAAAAAATTTATCAAGGCTTTTGGGGAGCCTGATGTAAGGAGCAAGCTGTTTAAAACATGATCATCTGCCTGGATCCGAATCACATAGACTCGGCGATTTACCGATGATTAATTTTTGATTGCTGATGTATGCCGTCAAATTTTGGCAAGCGCAAAGGGAGTGAAATAATATCCTCATAAATCAATCATATCACATATCATAGCATTTTTAAAGGGGGATAGCGCAAGATGTCGAAATTATGCGCAACATGTAACCCCCTCATCTAATTAGATAAAACTCACGATTTGTTTTTATACACTTTCACCGATGCTCATAGTTATAATCTGCGAATCCCGAGCTCTCTATGTAGTTTTTTGCTTGCAAAAATATTTCGGTCATCTCATGGCTGTCCAAAAACTGTCAGACTTCCGCGTAAATCCAGGCATCAATTTTTACTGTAATATAGCCATTTTTCTGTCGAAAATATCTAAAGAGCCTCATTCCGGATCTTTGAAAGAGCTATGCCCGCAAGCGGCTTTGCAAAGCCGTTTGCGGGCATAATATCTTTTTTTACTTTCAACTTGTCTAACAACTATAAAAAGATTTCATTATATTCGAGCATAAAGAAATCGTCCCGCAACAGCGTGCGGGACGTAT
>JAFLUG010000072.1 GCA_022508885.1 Oscillospiraceae bacterium
TTCAAATAGGTCGAAATTTTTTCAGAAGAAAAAATTTCGACCGGTTCGCACTTGACGGCTAAGCGCAGCAAAGTTGCGCGTGCCGCCAAGTGTGAAATTTGAAATTCAAATTTAGATAGGAGACTATCAACGTTGAATAGCAGCATCCGCGCTCTGCGCGAAAAATCTAACAGGCTTCCGCTTTTGCCGGGCGTTTATCTTATGAAGGACAAAAGCGGCAAGATAATATACGTCGGCAAAGCCAAGGCGCTGAAAAACCGTGTTACGACATATTTTCACCATAACTTGCAGCATACCGCGAAAACGCTGAAACTGGTGGACAACATCGCGGATTTTGATTTTATCGTAACGCAGACCGAGCTTGACGCGCTGGTGCTTGAATGCAGCCTTATAAAGCTCCACCAGCCGAAATACAACATTCTGCTGAAAGATGTAAAGGGTTATAACTATATCAAAATATCAAAAGAAGACTTTCCCCGTATCTCCTATTCGTTCAACACAGACGATAAGAGGGCGGAGTATATCGGTCCGTTTACGAGCGGATATACGATAAAAAGCGCGGTAGAAGAAGCCAACGCGATCTTTATGCTGCCGACGTGCAGGAGGAAATTTCCGAGGGATTTCGGCAAAGAACGTCCCTGTCTTAATCATCATATAAAAAAATGCATGGGCGTATGCGAGGGAAAGATATCCTCCGAGGAATACAAAAAGATCGTCGAAGAGGCGGTGAAATACCTTAAAAGCGGAAGTAAGGCGAGCGTAGCGGAGCTTACCGAGGAAATGGAAAAGGCGGCGGAAAATCTTGAGTTTGAAAAGGCCGCGCGGCTTCGCGACAGGATAGCGGCAATATCGCGGCTTTCCGAAAGGCAGAAAATTTTAGGCGGGAAGACCGATATTGATATAGTCGCGCTTTCGCAGAACATCGGACAGGCTTCGGTGGCGGTGATAAAATACCGCGGCGGCAGGCTGGTGGACAAGGAAAATTTCTTTATCGGCGAGGAATACGGGGGCGCAAAAATGCGCCGCGACTTTTTGCTGAATTATTATTCGCAAAACGACGACGTTCCGAAGGAAATTCTCGTTGACGAGGAGTTTGAGGAGAGCGAGCTGTTAGCCGAGCTTCTGAAGGAGCAGAACGGGCGAGCGGTGAAAATAAACGTTCCGATGCGCGGCGAGGGAGCGGCGCAGATAGCTCTCGCAAAGAAAAACGCGGGCGAGTATCTGGCGCTGAAAATAGGGCGAACGTCAAAGGAGATATCCGCGCTCGAGGACTTGAAAAATCTGCTCGGGCTTGAGAAAATCCCCGATATAATCGAAAGCTATGACATTTCAAACTTCGGCGAAACGGGCGTTGTCGGAGGAATGATAGTATACAAAAACGGCAGACCGTTCAAGCCGGGCTATCGGAAATTCGCGATAAAAACAGTCGCGGGACAGAACGACTACGCCTGTATGCAGGAGGTACTTCGCCGCAGAATGACGAGGTATTTAGAGGGCGATGAGAGTTTTTCGCCTCTGCCAGACCTTATCCTGCTTGACGGAGGAAAGGGACATATCGCCGCGGTTTCGGAGGTCATGGACGAGCTTAAGATAAGCGTGCCGCTGTTCGGGCTGGTAAAAGACAGCAAACACAGAACCCGCGCGATAGCAAAAGCGGGCGGGGAGATAGAGATAAAGTCCAACCGCGCGCTGTTTTCGCTGCTGACAAATATCCAGGACGAGGTGCACAGGTTTTCAATAACGTTTCAGCGTACCCGTCACAAGCAGAAGACCTATGAAATGGAACTTACCGAGATAAGCGGGATAGGCGAAGCAAAGGCGAGGGCGCTGTTAAAGGCTTTCAAGACAAAGGCTAAGATGAAAGAGGCGACTGTCGAAGAGCTTCGCGCCGCCGCGAAAATAAGCGGGGAAAAAGCGAAGGAACTTTACACTTTTATTCAGGAAAGGTTTTAAACTGTCAGATGAGAGTTATCACGGGAAAAGCCAAGGGGCGAAAGCTGGTCACTGTCGAGGGTACGGAAACCGTAAGGCCCACGCTTGACAGCGTAAAGGAAGCGATGTTCAGCACCATTCAGTTTGATATAGAGGGCGCGAATGTTCTTGACTTATTTGCGGGGAGCGGACAACTCGGGATAGAGGCTATAAGCCGCGGCGCGAAAAAGGCGGTTTTTGTGGACTCGTCGTCCGAGTCGATAAAGGTTATAAGACAGAATGTTTCGTGGGTCAGATTCGACGAATACTCCGAGATAGTGCAAAAGCCCTTTGCGGCGTTTCTGAAAACAACATCGGACACGTTCGATATTGCGTTTCTTGACCCGCCGTACCGTTTGGGGCTGCTGTCCAAGGCGCTGCCGCTGTTGGAGCCTAAAATGTCGGAGCGCGGGATAATCATCTGTGAGCACGAAAACGAATGCGCGCTGCCTAAAAAGCTCGGACGGTTTGAGACAGCAAGAGTGCTTCATCATAGGGGTCTTGATATTTCTATCTACCGCATTCCTGTAAACGAGGAGGAAGAAACTTGAAAACAGCAATTTATCCCGGAAGCTTCGACCCGGTCACAAACGGGCATCTTGACATAATAAAAAGAGCCTCGACAATGTTTGACAAGCTTGTCGTCGTGGTTCTGATAAACCCGCTGAAAAGCTACAGCTTTGAGATTTCCGAGCGCAGAGAGCTGCTTGAAAAGGCGACGGAGGGAATAAAGAACATCGAGATAGACAGCTATGACGGGCTGTTGGCGGATTATTTCACACAGCGGTCTGACGTTGATGTGATAGTAAAAGGACTGAGAGCGACTTCGGATTTTGAGTATGAGTTTCAGATGGCTCATACCAACAAGGACCTTAACCCGCGCGCCGAAACGGTGTTTATTCCCGCAAGCGCGAATTCGACGTTTATTTCATCGAGCATGGTAAAGCAGGTCGCGATGTTCGGAGGGGACTTGTCCAATTACGTTCCGCCGATGATCCATGTTGAAATAAGCGAAAGGCTAAAATCTGAGTTTCAGGAGAAAAAACGTCTCGCGGAATTAAACCGCAAGGACGGTAAATAATAACATAAACTACCAAGGGGGAATTTTTATGCAGAATTCATATTCAATACAGGAGCTTATAGACGCGCTCGACGATATCGTAAGCGGCGCTACGCCCGTTCCGTTCGGAAAAAAGAGCATGGTGGACGTAGCCCAGATAAGCGATATCATAAGCGATATGCGTATGGCTCTGCCTATGGAGATACGTCAGGCGCAGAAGGTGGTCGAGGATAAAAACAACATACTCAGAGACGCCGAGCGCGAAGCCGAAAGCATTATCCGAAAGGCGGAAGAACGCCGCAGAGAGCTTATCGACGAGTCGGATATCCTTAAGGAAGCCCGCCGCCGCGCGACAGAGGTTTTAGGAAGCGCAGAGGCGCGCTGTTCCGATCTGCGCGCTTCTACCGACGCGTTCGCGGACAAGATGCTTATGCGCGTGGAGGAACTGCTCAGAAAGGATCTGAACGACCTTCAGATTTTACGCCAGAACATAGGCGCGCCCGTTTCACAGCAGGCCTTTGTACAGCCGCCGGAAAAGCCGGGAAGCTGATCTCAGAGCGCCGAGAAGCCCCCATCTGCTTTGTCAGCCGTACCACGGCAGCCAAATGGTTGGCCGTGGCACGGCTTTCGCGCATCCGGGGGCTTCTCGGCGCTCTTAGAGTACACTCACTTTGCGGAATAAAACCGTAATTGTTGTGCTTTACGCTGTTTGCAGGGCGAAGACATATTGACTCGGAAAAATTATAACCAATTACGAATTGAGATCATCGTCCGCTGTTTTCGTGACATCAATAAACTCAAGCACGCCGCTGTAGATCGTAAACGCGACCTTCTGCTGGAATTCCCATGTTGAAAGCAGTTGCTCTTCCTCGGGATTTGACAGAAATCCGCATTCTATCATAAGCGATGGGTTGGGGTTTGATTTGAGCAAAAACAGCTCATCTCCCGAAAGCTTTATCTCGCGGTCGTTTTCGGGACGAAGCAGGGCAAAGCGCCTTTGCATTATCGTCGCCAAGGTGCGGTTGTCGGGATTGTTGTTGTTGTAAAACATCTGTCCGCCGAAATACCTCGGGTCGGTATAGTTGTTCTGATGTACGCAAAGGAAAATGCTGTCGGGATAGCTTTGTATTATCGCCAATCTGTTGTCCATATCCGAAAGCTTCTGATTTCGTATCCCCTCAACTCCGGGAGAATATATGGAAATATCCTCGCTTCGCGTAAGCACCACCTGAAAGCCCGACATTTCAAACATATCCTTTAGAGCCAGCACTATGGACAGGTTTATGTCCTTTTCAAGCACACCCGAAGGACCTACCGCGCCCGAATCAAGTCCGCCGTGTCCCGCGTCAATGACGATAACGGGCTTCTGAACCGCTCCCGCCGAGGTGGGCAGGGCGTTTTCCGTAAGTCTCGCGCATACCGCTAAAAGCACAAAACACCCGATTATCGAAACGGTAAGCTTTATTGACTTACCCGTAACCTTTCCGGCAACCTCGCTCAGCTTTTCTTTAAATGACATTCTCCTCATTCCTTTCACCTACTTGTCAACTTGTACGCTTTGTCCTTATCTTATGAGCGGATTTTCTGAGTTAGAACACACCGCGCAAAAGTATTCGCGTTGTAAAAATCCACAAATTGGCATTTAAAAAGTGAAATGTTTTATTATTTTTCTACAAACGCGAAAATGCTACTTGTATAAAACTGTCGATTGTGCTACAATAAACAGAAGAAACTATATTTATTGTTGAGGTGTGATCATGTCGAATTATAATTCCTACGAAAGCCCTTTCTGCACGCGTTATGCAAGCAAGGAAATGCAGTACATCTTCTCGGCTGACAAGAAATTTTCCACATGGAGAAGACTATGGACGGCGCTTGCGAGAGCGGAAATGAAGCTCGGGCTTTCCAATATCACCAAGGAAATGGTAGACGAGCTTGAGGCGAATATCGAAAACATAAATTACGATGTGGCGGAACAGCGCGAAAAACAAGTCCGCCACGATGTTATGGCTCATGTTTACGCATACGGACAGCAGTGTCCTAAAGCCGCGGGAATAATCCACCTTGGTGCTACGTCTTGCTATGTCGGCGATAACGCTGATGTTATCATAATGCGCGACGCGCTTGAGCTTGTTAGGAAAAAGCTGATAAACGTAATTGCAAACCTCGCGAACTTCGCGGAGAAATACAAAGCGCTCCCGTGCCTTGCGTATACCCATCTTCAGCCCGCGCAGCCGACTACCGTGGGAAAAAGGGCAACGCTGTGGATAAACGAGCTGCTTATGGATCTGGAAGAGGTCGAGTACAGAATTGAAAATCTCGCGCTGCTCGGACAAAAAGGAACCACCGGCACACAGGCTTCTTTCGTGGAGCTTTTCGAGGGAGATTCAAAGAAGATAAACGAGCTTGAAAGGCTCATCGCCGAGGAAATGGGCTTTGCAAAGTGCGTTCCCGTAAGTGGTCAGACCTATTCAAGAAAGGTGGATTTTCAGGTGCTTTCGGCGCTTTCGGGAGTGGCGCAGTCCTGCTCTAAATTCTCAAACGATATGCGCCTGCTCCAGAGCTTTGAGGAAATGTCCGAGCCGTTTGAAAAAACGCAGATAGGCTCTTCGGCAATGCCATATAAGCGCAACCCCATGCGCAGCGAGAGAATAACCTCGCTTTCGCGCTATGTTATGATAGACGTGCTTAACCCCGCGTTTACAACGGGTACGCAGTGGTTTGAAAGAACGCTCGACGACAGCGCCAACAAGCGCGTAGCGGTGGCTGAGGCGTTCCTCGGCGTTGACGCTATCTTAAACATAATGCTTAACGTAACCGATGGGATAAAGGTCTATCCCGAGGTCATAAAGCGCAGGCTTATGGAAAAGCTTCCGTATATGGCGACGGAGAATATAATGATGAAAGCGGTTGAAAAGGGCGGAAACCGTCAGGAGCTTCACGAGCAGCTTCGTGTTTATTCTCAGGAAACTGCCGAGGCTGTAAGAGAAGGAGGAGTAAACGATCTTGTGGATAAGATCGCCGCAGACCCCGTTTTCGGTGTAACAAAGGCGGAGATCGAAGAGCTTCTTGTACCCGAAATGTATGTCGGACGCGCTCCCGAACAGGTGGAAGAATTCCTGAACAATTGCGTAAACCCCGTACTCGTGCAGAATAAAGAGCTTCTCGGAGAAAAAGCCGAGCTGTCGGTTTAAAAGTAAACTTACTCACAGGGAGAAGATTTGACATTGAAGAAATGGACGCTTCCAAGCATCGGACAGGGAAAGGATATCCGCGAAAGATTCGGGGATTTTTTGGGCGAGATACTGCTTTCCGACGGGTTTATGTCAAACGCCGAGATCGACGGCTTTTTCGGCTGTAACGAGCTGTCCGACCCGTTTTTGATGACGGATATGGAAAAGGCTGTAAATGTTATTTCCGAATCGGTGGAAAACGGCGAAAAAATTGTCGTTTACGGAGATTACGACTGCGACGGGGTAACGTCGGCGGCAATGCTTTACGGATATCTCGAAATGATAGGTGCGGAAGCCGAGTTTTATATACCCGAGCGCTCGGACGGATTCGGGATGAATATTCCCGCGCTCGAAAAACTCACCGAAAACGGCGCGCAGCTTATCATCACTGTAGATAACGGCATTTCCGCGAACAAAGAGGCTGAGTTTCTTAAAGAAAAGGGAGTAAAGCTCGTTATCACCGACCACCACCGCCAGAACGGTGAGCTTCCCGAGTGCGAGGCGTGCGTAAACCCCAACAGAGCGGACGACCTCTCGCCGTTCAAGGACTTGTGCGGAGCGGGAGTAACGCTTAAACTGCTTATAGCCCTCGAGGGCGACGCGGAGTTTATCCTCGAAAACTACGCTGATTTAGCGTGCGTGGGAACAATAGGCGACGTAATGCCGCTCTGCGGAGAAAACCGGTATATCGTCCGCAGAGGCATAGAGCAGATAATAAACGAGCAGAACATAGGTCTTACGGCTCTTTGCAGAAAGGCCGGCATAAAAAGCTCGAAAATAACGGCGGAGGATATCGCGTTTAAGATATGCCCGAGAATAAACTGCGCCGGTAGAATTTCCTCGGCTGAAAAATCGGCAAAGTTGTTGCTTTCGGATACTCCAGACCGCGCGGAGGTAATCGCCGAGGAACTAAACACGCTTAATTCCGAGCGCAAGACTATAAACGACGAAATATACGAGCAGATAGAAAAGCAGATATCAGAAAACCCAAAGCTTGTTTCCGAGCGTGTGATAGTACTTGTCGGAAACAACTGGCATGTGGGCATCATCGGGCTTTCCTGCGCGAAGATAGCGGAAAAATACGGAAAACCTACGGTTGTCATCTCGGTTGAAAACGGACTTGCGCGCGGCTCGTGCAGAAGCGTGGGGAGCTTTTCGATCCACAAAATGCTTATGAGCTGTGCCGAGGTTTTTGAAAACTTCGGCGGTCATCCCATGGCGGGCGGCTTTTCGCTCAAGGCGGAGAATGTCGAGACGCTCAGAAGCAAGATATATGAGTTCGCGCGGGAGAATTATCCGATAATGCCCGATCCCGAGCTGTTTTTAAACAGAGAAACGGGATTAGATGAGCTTTCCTTGGAAAACGCGCATATCATCGGTCGTCTTGCTCCGTTCGGCGAGGGAAACCGAAAGCCTCTGCTGTTGTTCAGGGGATGTACTGTAAGCGCGAAATCTCCCATGGCGGGCGGAAAATACATAAGCTTTACCGCAAAGCAGGGCAATTCTTCGGTAAGGGCATATTCGTTTGATTTTTCTTATGATGAGTTTTTCCCCGTAAACGGGGCTGTGGTCGATCTCGCGGCTTATGTGGAAATAAACGAGTTTAACGGCAGCACAAACGTGGAGCTGAGGGTTGCGGATTTTCGTCCGGTCGGCTTTGAACAGGACAGATTTTTCGCGGCAAAGCGGGCTTATGACGCGATGGTTACAGGCGAGGGCTGCGACGGAAGACTGTATCCGAGGGTCGTTCCTCAGTCGAGAGAAGACCTTATGAAGATATACGACCTGTTTAAGAATCACGGAGAAAGAATGACCGCAGAACAACTCGCGGTTTATGACAGCTCGGTAAACTACTGTATGTTAAAAATAACCGCCGACGCGTTTGTTGAGGCGGGAATGCTCGAAAGACGCGGGAATTATCTCACGACCGCCGCGGTAAGCGGAAAACGCGATTTGTTCGGCGAGGGACTGTTGAGCAGGATACAAGTCAGGGACGGAAGAGTGATCTTGAATGCGCAATGCGTAATTAGTTCGTAACATTATGTTGTTCTGAAAAAATAATTACGCATTACGAATTAAGCATTACAAATTGAACAAAACGGGGTGAATTGTATTTATGGACATACGGAAAATCGTGACCATCGACAGCCTTATGAAAAAAATATCCGAGTCGGGCAGAGAATACGACACGGATAAGATACGCCGCGCCTATGAGCTGGCGGATTCCGCCCATGAGGGACAGATGCGCTCGTCGGGGGAAAAATACATCACCCACCCGCTGTCGGTAGCGATGATACTGCTCGATTACCTCATGGACACCGACACTATATGCGCCGCGCTTATGCACGACGTTGTGGAGGACACGGATATCACTCTCGAGCAGATAAAGAAGAAATTCGGCGCGGATGTAGCGCTTATGGTAGACGGAGTTACGAAAATAGGTCAGGTCCCGCTTAATACAAAGGAAGAACAGCAGGCGGAGAATATCCGGAAGATACTCATTGCCATGAGCAAGGATATCCGCGTTATCATCATAAAGCTTGCGGACAGACTGCACAATATGCGCACGCTCTACGCGCGTCCCGCGGAAAAACAGCGCAAGACCTCGCTTGAAACTATGAACTTTTACGCGCCCATAGCTCATCGTCTCGGTATGAGCGACGTAAAAGAGGAAATGGAAAGCATAGCCATACGCTATCTCGACCCGTACGGCTGCAAGGAAATAGAGCGTCTGCTCGATCTGCACAAGGAGGAGCGCGACAGCTTTATCGACAAGATAATTACGAGAGTCCGCGCGCGCGTTACCGACATAGACCCGCCGCCCATAATCGAAGGCAGGGTAAAGTCGATGTTTTCCATCTACAAAAAGATGTATGTGAAAAACAAGCCCTTTGACGAGATATACGACATCTACGCCGTGAGAATAATCGTCGATTCGGTAGTTGAATGTTATAACGTTCTCGGCGTTATACACGACCTGTTCAGTCCTATGCCCTACCGCTTCAAGGACTATATCGCCACCCCCAAGCCCAACCGCTATCAGTCGCTTCATACCACCGTCATCGGCAAAGAGGGCATTCCCTTTGAGGTCCAGATACGCACGCAGGAAATGCACAACACCGCTCAATACGGAATCGCCGCTCACTGGAAATACAAGGCGGGTCTTAAAGGCGCGGTAGACGGCGAAAAGCGCTTTGACTGGATAAGACAGCTTTTGGAGCGCCAGCAGGAAGCGGACGACGTGGAGCAGATCACCGACGCGATAAAAAACGACCTTACTCAGGACGAGGTTTTTGTTTTCAGTCCGAAGGGCGACGTTTACGCGCTTCCTCTCGGAGCCAATGTTCTCGATTTTGCCTACGCCATTCACAGCGAGGTCGGAAACAAGATGACAGGCGCGAAGGTCGGCGGCAGAATGGTCACATTTGACTATCAGGTGAAAACGGGCGATATCATCGAGATCTTCACCAGCGGCTCGCCGAATTACCGTCCCAACCGAAACTGGCTGGAAATCGCCAAGACCACCGAGGCAAAGGCAAAGATACGCTCGTGGTTCAAGAAGGAGCGCAGAGAGGAAAATATCGCCTGCGGAAAAGAGGAGCTCGAGCGCGAGTTCAAGCGAAACAACATTCCGCTTGAAAACGATATTTTAGAAGAGGCGGCTACAAAGGCGCATTTAAACAGCATTGACGATCTGTACGCGGCGATAGGCTACGGCGGCGTTTCAATGTCAAAGGTCATTCAGCGCATAAAGGACAGCGCGGCGCGCGCGCATAAAGAGCAGGCCGCCGAGCTGATGTCCGCCGAGGAAAACATCGAGGAAACAAACGCCCGCAGCCGTAAAAAGGGCATAATCATCGAGGGGATAGACAACTGTCAGGTAAAATTTGCCCAATGCTGCAACCCTTTGCCGGGAGATCCGATAATCGGCTTTGTGACGCGCGGATTTGGCGTTTCTATACACAAGCAGGACTGCGTGAATGTTATCAACAACATGGACAGCGAGGAAAACCGCGACAGGTGGCTGAGAGCCTCATGGGCGGGCGTTGACGATTCTACCTACCGTGCGACTATCGACATAATCT
The DNA here is from genome assembly GCA_022508885.1 of Oscillospiraceae bacterium. Lineage (GTDB taxonomy): Bacteria > Bacillota > Clostridia > Oscillospirales > Ruminococcaceae > CAG-115. The sequence goes on from JAFLUG010000072.1 coordinate 10,350, forward strand.
GCGAGCAGAAATCGACGGTCATAGCGGAAATAACCGCCGCCATCGCCGCAAACCGCATTCCCATGTATGAAATGAATATGCACAGGCTGAAAAACGGAAACACAAATCTTATCATCACGATAGAGGTCGCGGGAGTAGAGCAGCTCGCTAACGTAATTTCCCGACTTCAGAAAGTGCCCGGAGTAATTTCGGCAGACAGAACCGGTAAAGCGTGATCAATTGCAAAAGCGGTATCTTTTGTTTTATAACTTCTGTGAAGGAGAGAATCAAAAATGGTTTTGGATTTTGAAAAGGGCTTGGAAAAGGCGATGGAGATATATCCGGATATCTTTTCGCTGCTGGTGGACTACGGGTTTGAAATAGACGAAACGACCGACGCCGAAACGCTTGATAAATATCTCAGCGAATACAATTGGGACGACGGCTTTGCCGTACCCTATCTTATCACAAGTCACCCGAACTGTGAGCTCGCTACGGCTGTAAACGCGTTCTGGCTTGCGGAGGGATTTGTGTATTTTTCCGACAGCTTCTGGAGTACGTCGCAGGGAGCTGAGGCACAGTGGAAGGAGTTTGTGGTCTTTGTCACGGAGAATATTCTCGGAGGTGCTTATAAAAAGGGAAAGCTGCCATATCCGAAGAGGTGGGCGGAGGAGCTGCACATGGATATCAAAAAGAAGCAGACGGGCAATCCCAGCGACCTCATCGAGCCTATCCTATACGGTCTTGGAAGCGCATGGGAATAGATTTCCGTTTCTGAACCAAACTATTATAACTATCAGACTAAAGAGGTAACTGTATGAATATAGCCCGTCTTCCGCTTGGTGCGCTTGCGGCAAACTGTTATATACTTGAAGGAGAAGATAATCTTGCGGTTGTTATTGACCCTGCCTCATCCGCGGAGGTAGAGGCCTTTGTGGACAGCATAAACCTTCAGGTCGGCGGGATTATCATAACCCACGGACATTTCGATCATTTCGCGGGAGTCGCCGCGCTCAAGAAGAGATACCCCCGAGCTTTGATCTACGCGCCCGAATACGATGAGGAAATGCTTTCAAGCGAAGAGAAAAGCTGGGCAAAATTTATGCAAGGCGCTGAGTTTAAGCCTGTCAGACCCGATAGGACGTTTAACGACGGCGACAGATTCTCGCTGTGCGGTATTGAGTTTTCCGTAATGAACGCTCCGGGACATACCGCGGGGAGTTGTCTGCTGTTCTGTGAGGATTCCGAGGGCTTTTTCTCGGGAGATGTGCTGTTCAGGCACGGCATCGGCAGAACAGACGGCTATTCCGGAAGCACGTCACAGATGATCAAAACGCTCGGGAGGATAGCTGAGCTTAAGGGAGAATACCGCGTGTTTACAGGTCACGGAGATATGACTACGCTGGGCGAGGAAAAGATATATAATCCTTTCGTGAAAAATCACCCGAAAAATTAGCAAAGTTTTTCACTTGTGGACAAGCCGTTTTTGTAGAAAATTCATAAAAGTTTCAGAAAAACTTATTAAAAATGCTTATTGTGCTTGACTTTTTGCGGGATTTAAGATAAAATTAAGATGTTGCGGAGAGGTTCCGCCGTACTTATTCGTTTTTGGGAGGATTTATTTATGGACGCAAAAACTACCGGTATCGTTGCATACCTTACTTGGATCGGACTTCT
>JAFLUG010000073.1 GCA_022508885.1 Oscillospiraceae bacterium
AAGGACGCTTCGGAGCTTATCAAGTTCCAGGTATTCGCAAACGACAAGTCCGTGCTTGAAAAGCTCGGCGCGATAAAGCGCAAAAACAAGGAGATCTTCGCCGAGTATGTTGAAAAGACGACGGGCGAAAAGCTCAACCTTGACAGCATTTTTGACGTTCAGGTAAAGCGTCTGCACGAGTATAAGCGCCAGCAGCTCAACGCAATGAACATCATCGCGGACTATAACTTCTTAAAGCAGAATCCCGCGGCTCCTTTTGTTCCGAAAACATACATCTTCGCTTCAAAGGCGGCTCCCGGTTATTATATTGCGAAGCAGATAATAAAGATGATCTGGTGCATCGGCGAGGAAATAAAGCACGACCCGATCATCCGCGAAAAGCTTCAGGTAATTTTCCTCGAGGATTACAGAGTAACACTTTCCGAAATCCTCATGCCCGCCGCGGAGGTTTCCGAGCAGATATCTCTTGCGGGAACAGAGGCTTCGGGTACGGGAAATATGAAGCTTATGCTTAACGGCGCGCTGACTCTCGGAACCTACGACGGAGCAAACGTTGAAATTCATGAAGCGGTAGGAACCGACAACATCTTTATCTTCGGCATGAGAACACACGAGGTAAACGAAATGCGTATGCGCGGATATAATCCTCAGGGTTATATCGACAGCAATCCTACCATTAAAAACGTTATCGACAGAATGTATAACGGCATAAACGGCGCGAAGTTTGACGAGGTTGCAAACTCCATCAGAACCAAGGACTTCTATATGGCTCTCGCGGATTTCGACAGCTATCGCGGAACTCAGGCATATATAAGCGAAGTTTACAAAAACGCAGACGAGTGGAACAAAAAGTCGCTGTTTAACATCGCTGGCGCCGGAAGATTCTCCGCAGACCGCGCTGTACAGGATTATGCGCGCGACATCTGGAATCTCAAGTAATAATAACTCTTCTCCCCCTACAAAATGGGGGAGAAAAACTATAAGGAGAAGTTTATGAAATTAGCGGAAGCGCTTAATCTGAGAGCTGACATTGCGAAAAGGATCGCTCAGCTCGGCGCGCGGCTTCAGAATAATGCTCTTGTGCAAGAGGGCGAAAAGCCCGCGGAAGATCCAAACAAGCTTCTGACCGAGCTTAACGAGCTGTTGATACAGCAGGAGGAGATTATCGGAAAGATAAACCTCACAAACGCCGGAACTGTATCCGAAGGTAAAACGCTTACGGAAATGATCGCGCATAAAGACTGCGTCCGTGATAAAATAAGCGTTATGAGAAACTTTCTTGACGCGGCCTCGAGAACGCTTCCGCGCGGACTTCGCTCGGAGATAAAAATTCTGAGTACGGTAAATGTGGCTAAACTCAGAACGCAGGTCGATGCGCTCGAAAAGGAATTCCGCGAAACAGACGTTAAGATACAGGCGCTTAACTGGAGCACCGAGTTGATCTAATAAGACATTTTTTTGAGTGCGATAACGGGCGAGTGCCAGACCCCATGCGGACAGGGGCAAATGTCCGCTCTGATGGTTGCGCGCGGAGCAGGCGCGGGGGTTCGAATCCTCTTTCAATGTTATGCTCAAACTGTTACAAGCGCATTTTTACCGTTAATTTTACTGCCGCGGCGCTGACGTTATCGCAGGGCGGGTAAGGGGATCAAGAGCCTGTTAATTCTAAAAAGGCTCTGAAAAAACATTTTTAGGAGAATAGCTATGGGTATGCCGATTTTTGACTGTTTTGACACAAGCTATAAGCACCCGTTTGGCGCTGTCAGACGCGGTCAGCCGTCTATGTTTAATGTAAGGATCAATAAGTCTTACCGTATTTCGGACCTTACGCTTGTTATGTTCCGTCCGGGCTTTAAAGAGCGTTTTGAAACACTTGAATTACAGGACGAAAGCGGCGACGACAATATTTATTCCGTCGTTTATACTCCTCATCACGTGGGACTTCATCACTACTATTTTACAGGGATTATTGACGGCAGACGCCGCTACATAAAACGCTCGGGTGCGAGTCTGGGCGTTTTTGAGGGCGAGGAGCTTTTCCAGCTCACCGTTTTTGATGAAAACCTGTACACTCCCGATTTTATACGAGGCGGGATAATGTATCAGATATTCCCCGACAGATTTTACAAGAGCGGAGCCGAACACGAAAATGTTCCGAGTGACCGCGTACTGCGCGACGACTGGTACGGAACTCCGTATTACCGTCCCGATGAAAAGGGGATAGTACGCAACAACGATTTCTTCGGCGGAGACTTGCGCGGAATTATCGAAAAGCTGCCGTATATCCAGTCGCTCGGAGTTACGATAATTTACCTCAACCCTATTTTTGAGAGTCACGAAAACCATCGCTATTCGACGGCGAATTACGAAAAGATCGACCCGCTGCTCGGAACGGAAGAGGATTTTAAGGAGCTTTGCCAAAAGGCAAACGAAATGGGAATTGAAATAATTCTCGACGGCGTTTTCTCGCATACGGGCGCGGACTCGATATATTTCAACAAGTTCGGGCGCTACGGCGAGAATACCGGAGCCTACCGCGACCGCAACAGCCCGTATTTCTCCTGGTACAGCTTTACGGGCTATCCCGATAAATACGAAAGCTGGTGGGGAATTACAACCCTTCCGAATGTCAATGAAAACAACGACGCTTATACAAACTACATCTGTGGCGACGACGGCATTTTGCAGAAGTGGATAAAGCTCGGCGCGAGAGGCTGGAGACTTGACGTTGCGGACGAATTGCCCGACGATTTTCTTGATAATCTCAATAAGGCTGTCAAGAAGCTCGGGGACGACAAGATAATATACGGAGAGGTCTGGGAGGACGCTTCAAACAAGGAGAGCTACGGCATACGCAGGCGTTATCTGGTCGGCGGTCAGCTTGACAGCGTTATGAACTATCCGTTTAAAGAAGCCATTCTGAATTACATCAAGTATGCAAACGCAAAAGAGTTTGTTGACTCGATAACTACTATCCTCGAACACTATCCCAAGCCCGCGGTGGATATGCTGATGAATTTTATTTCCACTCACGACACAGAGCGCGCGCTTACGCGTCTCGGCGGAGAGGATGTCGGCTGGCATGACAAGGACTGGCAGTGTGAGCGCTATCTTACTCCCGCCGAAAGCACCTACGGCATATCGCTTTTGCGCTGTGCGATGGTCCTGCAGTTCTTCCTGCCGGGAATACCCTGCATTTATTACGGCGACGAGGTCGGAATGGAGGGCTACCGCGACCCGTTTAACAGGCGCTGTTTTCCGTGGGGGAATGAAAACATCGAGCTTTTGGCTTTCACGAGAGTTCTCGCAAATATCCGCAAGGGAACACACGCGTTTGAACAGGGGGCGCTCAGGTTTATCGAAGTCGACGACAAGGTTTGTGTTTTCGCGCGCTTTGACCGCATAACACGCGACGGCGCGATAATCTTCCTGAACAAATCGACCAAATCCCACACGTTTAATCTGCACAACGAAAAAACCGAAATGTTCTTTGATATGAAGCTTGCGCACTGCCGTTACGCGACTGATATTTCCGACGGTACATTACAAGTCGCGCCGTTTGATTTCGCGGTGGTTTATTGTAAAGTATAACTGAAAATCGAAAGAGTATTAACTCGTGTAAGGAGAGTTCTGTTATGATTTCTAATGCAGCTTTAAACACGCAGTTTAGTCCTGTTGTGGATTTTCAATTTAGTACAAATGCAGTATCGTCCAATTTTGACAAACTGCTTTATGAGAAATCGACTACAAACTATGACAAACTGACGGAGTGGGCAAAAGGTTTTTGGGGTAAAACTGTTATTCATGAGATAGACGCCTCCAAGATAAACGGATTAGACAGAAAGGATTTCCCGGAAGCGCTGCTGTTTCAAGAGAATATGACGCTTGAGGAGCTGAATAAACAAGCTCCTGCATATCCCGAACCCAAAGACAATTTAGATCCGAGAGTATTACGCGCAGGGCGCGCGGCTTGTCGGCAAAACGGAGTGGCAATACTGGTGAGTCCCGCTGCCATAGAGAAAATGAACAGGGACGAAGAGTTTTTTGATTATGTTATGTCACAGCTTGAAGAAAGCCTTTATCCGTCAATTCAACAAAGCATGATTGGACTTCCAAGAACTTATACGCATGGGAATTATGAAATTACCTCTACCGATTGCAGTCTTATTATAAAAATTGACGATAACGGAAAGGTTGACGGCAAGCTTATCTCCACAGGTGTAAGCAAGCGAATAGACGGCGATGAGGAAGAAGCCGAGAAAACAGAGTTTTGTTTTTCAGAGGCCTTGGACACAAATGAAAACTCTTCTTATCCCGCCCTCCGACATTTCGTTGATGAAACGGAAACTCCCGTATCCTACACGCCGCAGGAGTTTGAGTATTTATACGATTTTCTTGGCAGCTTCAACTTTGCCGCTTCCGAGAAATTGATAGAACATCGTAAGCGGAGATAGTTAGTTATTAACAAATATGAAAACGTGCTCGTTTTTCCGAGCACGTTTCCTTTTATAACTAACTACAAACGACTTATTTCTAACAACTAAAATTCCAGCGCCTCTCCGCCTGAAAGGTAGAGTATCCTGTCGCCGAGTATCTCGTCCATTGTGTCAAAGCCCTTAAAGCCCGTACAGTGGCAGGCGTATACCTTTTCCGTGCCGGAAAGCTTGAGGGCACGGGCGGTCTGTGTCACAAATTCAACGGGGCAGTTGAGGGATTTCGGGTTGCTTCCGGAAAAATGAAATCCGCCGATAACCGCGAGGATAGGTATTCCGTTATACCGCCGCGAAATCGTTTCAAGAATATTCTCCGCGCCGCAGTGAAAGCACCCTCCCACCAAAATCAAGCCGTCCTTCTTGCGCTTTTTCGGGAAAATGACGGCAAAGCTCTCGTCCGAAAAATCAAAAGGCACGGGCTTTTTGCTGTCCTCGTCCGCGACAAAATACGAGCGGTCGGGGTTTTCCGCCTTTTTTTCAAAATCCTCACAGCTTGCGAGATAAAATCCCTCGCAGACCTCGGAAAAATTGTTGAACGCAATGATATTGTTGGCGTACTTTCTGAAAAATCCGTTTTCCAATCCGACCGCCGATTTGAACAGACCGTTGCGCTTGAACACGCTTTTCTTCGCCGCGGCGCGAATGTATATTTCCGCCTTGGGATTAAGACGCATGACATGGTCTATACCGCCGACGTGCGCAAAGTGATTGTGCGTGAGAATTACCGCCGAGATCTCGTTTATCGGAAGGCGCATTCGCTTTGCGTTTTCAACGGCGTTTCCCGTAAGCCCCGTATCTATCAGATAATTTTTCCCGCCAAACTCTACGAAAAGCGACAGTCCGTCCTCATAGTACAGCTTTTCGTTTGAAGATGTGTTTTCAATCAGACAAATAATTTTCATTCTGTTGTCCTGTCCTCATTTTATTTCGTCTTTCTCTATATACGCCTTTATTGCCGAAAAGCTTTCCGCCGATAAACAATGCTCCATTCGGCAGGCGTCCTCTTCGGCGAGCTCTTTCGGTATCCCCAGAGAGGTAAGCCATTTTGTAAACAGCAAGTGCCTTTCATAAACGCTTTCCGCGATATCAAGACCCTGCTTTGTCAGCGTTATATATCCGTTTTTATCTACCTCGATACAGCCCTCGTTGCGCAGATTTTTCATCGCCACGCTTACAGACGGCTTTGTAAACTCCATTTCCGCGGCAATATCAACCGAGCGGACGTTTCCGAGTCGATTTCTGAGAATTAAAATGGTTTCGAGATAATTTTCCTTTGATTCCAAAATTCTGTCTTTCATATCATGATCCTTTAAGTTTTATTATTGTCAAGGTCGAGCATTCTCGCTATCACGCTTCCCTCATAAACGATAGGATATTCTCTCAGCGAAAAAACTACTCCGTTTACCGGGGCGGTGATCACCTGAACCCTTGTGCCTGTAATGGGAGTTACTATTTCCCCTATTTCGCTGCCCTTTTCAAGCCACATATTATGCTCGGCTGTCGGGATAAATATTCCGCTTCCGACGGAATGAACAACATGTACCGCGCTGTCTTTCGCAACCACGGGATTTGAGATGTGCTCCTCTTCTTCCGTCCAGATACCCAGATAATTCATAAGATTGAATATCCCGCGCAGAAGCTGGTCGCAGTAGATGCGGTCAATTCTCCCGCCCACTCCCATTTCCACAGCCAATGTCGGAACTCCGCCCTCGATAAGCGCTTCCGCCAGAGAGCCGTCTCCCACCGCGCCGCTTTCATGAAGCCAGATAAGATCGGTGTTAAGTTTTCTCGCGTATTTCATAAGAATGTCGCTGTTTTTCGGAGCAATTCTTACCTGCGGGATCTCCCTGATAAACATATTGCTTGCGTGAAGGTCCACGCAGAGATCCGCGCCCATAATGTCCTCGACAACCCTTTTTCCGATATTTTCCGAGTTTGAGCCCAGATCCTCGCCTGCCGAAAACAGCTTATTCATATCCAGACCCGAGGTCGGCACAGCTCTGCTGACGCTTTCCATTCCAAGCGGATTTATTGCGGGGTAGATATCGACCTTACCCTTGAGATACTGCATATTTTCGGTTATTTCTTTTACCAGCCGATAGCAGATATACTGCCCCTCAAGCTCGTCGCCGTGTATTCCCGTGACTATCGCTATCCTCTTATCGTTTTCGGGAGTTACAGCGCAAAGAGAATTTTTCCTGATAGCAAGCTCTTCGTCAACGTCGAGCTTTAGAGTCATAATATTTTCGATCATATTATTCCACCCCCTCAGCCATATTTACAGACTGTTGATAAAACCCCATCTACTTTGTCAGCCTTACCACGGCAGGCACAAAGCCTAGCCGTGGCAAGGCAGGGGTTTGCGAAGCATACTCCGTTCGCGTATCTGGGGCTTTCTCAACAGTCTAATAATAAGTGAATTTATTCTACTGATTTAAGAGATTCCACCATACTTATCTTTTTAAGTGTTCTTGTCATGATAAGGTTTACAAAAAGCGAAAAACCTATCGTAACCAAAAACGCCCACAAGTAGGATATCGGGTGTATCTCTCTGCCGAACATGACCTCGTCGATCTCCGCCGTCGTTATTACAAACATACACAGCCACCACCCGAGCAAAAGTCCGACCGCACCGCCCATGATAGAAAGCACGATATTCTCACGGAAAACATAGCTCGAGACTTCTGCATCATAAAAGCCTAAGACCTTCAGTGTCGCGATCTCGCGTATCCTTTCCGTAATGTTTACGTTTGACAGATTGTAAAGCACCACCAGCGCGAGCGCGCCCGCCGAAACGATAAGCACCACCGTAACCAGGTCCATAATCGAAAGCGTTTCTTTTATCTCGTTAAGAGAAGTGGCGTTCATCATGACTGCCAATACGTTTTTATTTTTCAGCATCAGTTCGCTGAATTCTTCGATTGCTTCGGTATCCTCTCCCGTAATTCCGTTTTCAAAATAAACGATGTTGTATTTAGGAGCGCTTTTGAAAACCTCCTCATACAGCGATTCGTTCATATAAAGATAATGGCTGGTATACTGCTCGGTTATTCCCGATATCTTTACCTTTTCGGTTTTTCCATCGCCGATAGACAGCTCTATTTCATCTCCGACCTCCGCCCCGAGAAGCGTCGCCGCCTTTTCCGAAATGACCGCGCCGTCCTTTATATAGACCTTCTCTTTTGAAACGCGCTCGTGAATATCCACAAAGCTCTCAAAGATATCAGTGTTTTCTACAGCCGTAACATAGCACTGTACGGACTTTCCGCTGAATTTGGTCTCATACTGCTTTATAAGCGCTCTTGTATAATCTGTGTTCGGATTATACTCAAGTATATCGTCATAAATGCTCTCAAGCTCCAATTGACCGGCGTCCTCGTCGTACGCAAGATATCCGCTGTACTGATAGATGTTTTTATACTGCAGGTCCACAATATCCGAAATAGAATCCTTAAGTCCGAAGCCCGTAAGAGAAAGCGCCGTACAACCCGCGATACCCACAACGGTCATAAACATCCTTCTCTTATAGCGGAAAAGGTTTCTTCCGCTTATTTTCGCGAAGAAGTTAAGACGGTTCCAGATAAAGGTAATTCTTTCGAGCAATATCCGTTTTCCCGCTTTGGGCGCTTTGGGTCTCATAAGCGACGCGGGAGTTTCCTCGAGAGCCTTGCGGCAGCTGAAATAAACCGTGACCGCTATCGCGAGCGTCATCGCACCGACCGACAGGATAATGTTGTCGGGAGTGAACAAAAACGTAAAGTCCTTTATATTGTACATCATCGCATAGGCGTACATGATGACCCACGGAAACAGCACGCATCCGATAAACGCGCCTATAACTCCTCCGACAAACGCGCCCGAAACCGCGTATATCATATAATGACGGACGATAGCGCCGTTTGAATAACCAAGAGCTTTGAGCGTTCCGATCTGAGTTCTCTGCTCTTCGACCATTCTTGACATTGTCGTAAGACACACAAGCCCCGCGACCAGCAGGAAGAAGATCGGAAAAATATTTGATATCTTGTTTATTCTTTCCGCGTTTGACTCATACTCGGCATAACCTATATTGTCTTCGCGCGTGAAAACATACCACTTGGCTTCTCCCGCGTCCTCTATTTTCTGTTTCGCATCGGCTATTTCTCTTTCCGCGTCGGCGATCTTCTCGTTAAATTCGCGTATTCCGTCCTCGTATTCCTTCAGCCCGTCCTCGTATTTCTTTTTCGCGTCTTCGAGCTCTTTTACGCCGTCTTCATAATCTATAATGCCCTGCTCAAACTCGGCTTTTTTCTCGATAAATTCCTCATAGCCCTCGTTGTATTGTCTTTCCGCGTCGGCGATTTTTTCTACATTTTCGTTGTATTCGTCCAGTCCTTTACAATATTCGTCATAACCGTCATCAACCTGCTTTTGCGCTTTTCTAAGCGCTTTTTCGCCTTTGATAAGAGTGTTCTCACTTTCAACGAGCTGTGCTTCTCCCGCGTCAAGCAGCGCCTTGTTTTCCGCTAAATACGCTTTTGCCGCCGCAAGCGCCGCCTTATCCTCCGCGGAAACAGGAAAGCCCATCTGCTCGGCAAAGATAAGCTGCTGTTCTTTTTCGTTAAGCTCTTTTACCGCAGCGTTATATTGAGCAAGCTGCGCCTCAAATTCCGCCTTTGCCGCGTTAAGCTGTGCCCGACCGGCATTCAGCTGCTCAAATTGATAGTTGATCTCGTCCTGCGCGTCGTCAAGCATTTCTATAGAATCTTCAAGAATTTCCTTTGCTTCCTCAAGCTGCTTTTTTCCGTCGTTTATCTCCTCAAGAGCGTCAGCCAGTTTCTTTTCCGCATCGGCTATCTCTATTTTACCGTCCTCTATCTGCTGTTTCGCGTCGGCAAGTTCTTTTTCTCCGTCTTCAATTTTCTTTTTCGCGTCCTCAAGCTCGGCTTTGGCATCGTCAAGCTCCTTCTGCCCGTCGATTTTCGCTTCTTCAAGTTCTTTTTCGCCGTCAAGAAGCTCCTGCCTCGGCTCGCTTAAAACCTCTTCGGTCCTGATCACACTGCGTTCTGTGCCAAGCTCCTCCAATACATCCGAAAGCCTATCTCTAAGCTCCTTGTATTCGTCCGAGTAGCTTTTCGCGTTTTTCAGTTTTTCGGATCTTAAATATATTTCCGTGTAGACATCCTGAGTAAAATCCGCTCCGTCTACTATCATAAACGCGTCTATCGAGCCGTCGCCGATATTTGTGCTTCCTCTTTGCGTAACGGAAATAAACATCGGCGTATTATATATTCCCACAACAGTGTATTCCGTTTTTGAAAGCGGAAACTCCTCCGCGTCTGTAAGATCTTCAAGCGTTATCTTCTCTCCAATAACCGCAAATCCGCCTTTCAGGAGATTGCCGCTTATAATGCATTCGCCTTCGTTCTGAATGTTCCGTCCCGATAATATCTCTATTGTATTTATGTTGTCACTGTGCGCCGAGTAAACACGCGTAAGATACTCCTGGTCGCCGCTGTGCATTGATAAGTCCGTATATTTTGACGAGAATACCCCGTCTATTCCCTCTACCTCCAAAAGCGCCTTTTCGTCATTTTCCGTAAGACCGAAGGTCGAAAGCACTCTGAGGTCAAAGAGGTTATTCCGGTCGTAATAATTATCCGCGGATATCTTCATATCATCGCACGCCGCCCTTACGCCGCTGAAAAAACCGACGCCTATCGCGCAGATCAGCAGAATGGACAGAAAACGATTTTTCGTTTTGGATATCTCACGAAATGTATTTTTATTGAATGCCTTCAAAATATCACCTGTAATATGTACGCTAAAAAGTTAATGCCTAAAACTAAATCTGAATTACCACTCTATTTCTTCTACGGGTGTAGGATTTTCGTTTATCTGTATATCGTCAACCTTGCTGTTTTTTATCTTTATGACTCTGTCCGCCATAGGAGTTATCGCGGTGTTGTGCGTTACTAAAATTACCGTCATTCCGTCGTTTCGGCAGGTATCCTGAAGAAGCTTTAATATCATCTTTCCCGTGTTATAATCCAGCGCGCCCGTCGGCTCGTCGCACAACAGCAGCTTGGGCTTTTTCGCAAGCGCCCTCGCTATCGAAACTCGCTGCTGTTCTCCGCCCGAAAGCTGAGCCGGAAAATTGTTTATTCGCTCTGAAAGTCCCACTTTCGCCAGAATTTCCTCCGCGGGGATATATTCCTTTTTAGTCTGTCCCGCTATCTCTACATTTTCCTTTGCGGTAAGATTCGGCAGCAAATTGTAAAACTGAAATATAAATCCGATATCAAATCTGCGGTAAAGCGTAAGCTGTTTTCGGTTGTAGCTGCTTATTCTCGCTCCGTCTACGGAAATAACGCCCTCGTCGCAGGTATCCATTCCGCCGAGCATATTCAAGACCGTTGTTTTTCCCGAACCTGACGGTCCTACTATAACCGCCAGCTCTCCCTTTTCGATATCGAAGGTCATACCGTCAGAAGCGTTTATCGTGACCTCTCCGACGTGATACCTTTTATAAACGTCCTTTAACGTAACTAATGCCATAAAGCCCTCCATTGTCAGGGAGTAAGTCCAAAACTCGGAGCTTCAGAAGAAGCCCCGAACCGTCTGATATCAGATACTTATCTTATCTTTTCCGCCCATATACGGTCTTAATATCTCGGGGATATTTACCGAGCCGTCGGCGTTGAGATTATTTTCAAGAAACGCTATGAGCATTCTCGGAGGCGCTACGCAGGTGTTGTTGAGAGTATGCGCGAAATAATTTCCGTCCTTGCCCTTTACGCGTATTTTCAGTCTGCGCGCCTGCGCGTCGCCAAGGTTAGAGCACGAGCCTACCTCGAAATACTTTTTCTGTCTGGGCGACCAAGCCTCAACGTCATAGCTCTTTACCTTGAGGTCGGCCAGGTCTCCCGAACAGCACTCGATAGTTCTTACCGGAACATCGAGCGAACGGAACAGATCGACAGTATTCTGCCACAGCTTATCAAACCACATGGGGGAATCCTCGGGCTTGCAGACAACTATCATTTCCTGCTTTTCAAACTGATGGATGCGGTAAACTCCGCGCTCCTCTATCCCGTGCGCGCCCTTCTCTTTTCTGAAGCACGGGGAATAGCTCGTCATCGCATACGGAAGCTTATCCTCCTCAAGAATCGAGTCGATAAACTTTCCTATCATAGAGTGTTCGGAGGTTCCTATGAGATACAGATCCTCGCCCTCTATCTTATACATCATCGCGTCCATTTCCGCAAAGCTCATAAC
>JAFLUG010000074.1 GCA_022508885.1 Oscillospiraceae bacterium
ATTTAAATTTGAAATTTCAAAACCGCGAAACACTCCGTGTTTCGCTATCTAAGCGGCGCAGCCCAGCTTTGCTGTGCTGTGCCGCTTATTTTTGAAATTTCACTCTTCGCCATTACGTTGTCATGAAAAAACGCTCCCCAAAAGGGAGCGTTCTGAAAATTCAAAAATCAAACGCGGGGTCGGGAGCGATTGACGGGTCAACCATTACAATTTCGGGAAAACCGTCATAAGTAGCCGAGCCGTATTTTTTCAAAAGCGGCTTGGCAAGATCAAGCTTTATCTCCTCAACAGTCATACCTGCATATTCCCCGGGAATATCGGGGACCGCGTTGTAAAAAGAACCGTTCCAGACAGGCCGGAAGCCCCACTGGTCACCGAAGGCCTCCATATCAAAATCCCCGGAAATCACATAAACCTCTACCCAGATATTCTTTACAGCGCCATTTTCAAACTCGGTCTGCTGAAGCAGACGATAGGTGTCATATTCACTTGCGACCGTAAACACATTGCCGTCTTCGCTTTCGTTAAGTCCCCACGCCGGAACAGGGCAGTCCGAAAGGAAAATACCGTTTTCTCCTGCCCATGTGCCATCAGAACCGCTGTTGTCAGAAGAAGACTCTGCACCCTGTCCTTCATGCGAATCGGCCGAGCTTTCACCGTCGTTTGCAAAAACAGCAGAAGAGCTCTCCGTTTTTTCAACAGACGAGCTTTGTACGGTAGAATTGTCAGATGAAGAATTCTCCATGCCCGACGGACCCTTGACATCGTCAGCACAGCCCACGAGCATCGCCGCGCCCGCCGCAAGAATAAATGCAAGAATTATCTTTCTCATGCCGTTCTCCTTAGAAGCCGTCCGCAGGTCTTAACCGTTCTTTTGTCTATGTATTATGATTTCTTGCGGGAAATAACCACAACAGCCCCCGCGAGCGTAATTATTCCGACAACCGCCGCTACGCTACCGACACCGGTATCAACGTTTGACACTTCACCGTCATTTGCGACAACAACGGAACGTACGCTGAGCTCGTCTGCCTGCTCGGAAACCTCTTCGATGTTTGCCTGAGTCTCACTTTCCACAACCGCCGCGCCTTCCTCCGAAGCAGACGCGCATACTGTAAGCGAGCAGAAAACTGCCGCGGCAGTGATCAGGTGCTTTATTTTCATAAAAATCCTCCGAAAAGCAATTGATATGATCGGCTTTATAAAATGGTAAGATTTTGTGAACAGTAAAGGTGATTTTGTGGATAGAAAATTAATGAGATCAATAACCGGCTTTAAAACGATCATGCCCGATCATTTCAAAGCCTCATGTATTTCTATTATACTATAATTTGCCTGAAATTTCAATCGGCATTTTCACCACATTTTTAAATTTGCTCTGAGAGAATTCGACAATTTTTACAAATATTTTTACTGTAATTCAAAGCATAATAAATTCACAATTCGTCTCAGACTGTGTATTTGAACGGTTCTTTTCAGTGCAAAATTAAAGCCTCCGAAGGCGAGCCGCCTTTGGCAATCCGTCTCACGCGTGAAACGTTTGCCAAAGGCTGTTGCTCGTTTCGTGCGATACTTCTGTATCGCACCTTCCTTAAACGGAGGCTTTAGCTTATGATATCCAAATACGTCAGTCAGGCTTGAGCGTTTTTACGGACAAGCCTGAGATTTTTTTAGCCGCGGCGCTTGTTTGCCGTAACTGCCACTCCGAGCGCTCCGAGAACTGCCATTCCCGCGATATATCCGAAGGAAATACCCGTGTCGGGGTTACCGCCCGCGGCGCCTTCCATATAAGCTCCCGAGAGACTGTTGTCGGAGCTGTCCATGTCGTCCTCATCATCATCGTAGTCATCGTCATCGTCGTCATCGTCTGACGATATCTGATAATTACCGTCGTAGTACTCGGTTTTATCATATCCGTAAAAGTTTTCCGAATCGTCGTAATCGGAGCCAAACGAGGAATTATATTCATCATAATCTGTCATGCCGTGGTCCGTGCCGATCATTCCATAGCTGTCATCCGAACCGCCGGTCAGACCGTCCGCGATATCGCCTGCCGCGTCACCCACGCCGTTTGCTATATCCTCAGCCACGCCCGCGGCGCCGTCAACTATATCCTCTGCCGCGCCGGTTACGCCGTTAATTATGCCCTGCGCGCCTGCCGAAGCCGAAAACGTCAAAATACACAAAGTGCCTAAGACACAAGCCGTTATATTTTTAAACATCTTGTTTCTCCAATCTTTGCAAATTAAATTCACGCAAATAGAACTGCGGCAGTTGAAATAAGAATTTTCCAATGTCTGTCGCGGATTCTTTGCGCGTTATATTATCTGCATCAAAGAGAAAAATATCAGCAGAGAAATTTTGCTTCGGGTATTTTACAATTCAGGGGGTTTTTCTCACAAATTTCATAAACCTTATGTTTTTGCCGTTGGTTTCAAGCGTCTCGGAGCATTCGACAAGCTCCCAGCTTTTGTCATTTTCAATGTCATAAAAGAAAACGTCGCCGCCGAAGCTGTCGTAGACGCGCGTAATTATCGCCTCGTCACAATATGGAAGCAGCAATCTGTATATCTCCCCGCCGCCTATCACGAAAACCTTTTTGTCAAGCGTTTTTACATAAGACAGCATTTCCCCGACATCGTTAAAAACCGTCGCACCCTCGATTTTCTGTGAGTTGCGCGAAAGCACGATATTCTCTCTTCCGGGCAGCGGCCTTTTCGGAAAGCTTTCATAAGTTTTTCTTCCCATAACCACCGCCGCGCCTTTGGTCGTTTCGCGGAAATGCTGCATATCAAGCGGCAGGCTGTACAAAAGCCCGCCGTTTTTTCCTATCGCGAAATCGTTGTCCATTACTAAAATAATCGTCATAATTGTTCCTCGTTCTTAAAATGTTATACATTGATATTAACATAATTTACGGGAAAATTCAAGAGGGATTTCCGCCGGTAAGAAAAATCTGCAACCTTTTTTCGGTCAGCTCGGTATTATTGTCAAAAGGGAAAATTTTCTCAAGTCCGGAACATACTATTGATTTTCATCTGGAGTTTTAAGGCAGTATCACACAAAGTTTTTAAAAATCAACAGTTTGTAGTTAAAGAGCCTTATTCAAAAATTAACAAACAGAAATGAGGAATGAACATGAAAAAATTTACAGCATTATTCGCGGCAATTGCAGTCGTGCTTACCGCCTCGGGCTGTTCGTCCGAGAACCTGATATTTGACCCGGAAGAGATTACCAACGGATTTACGGATATTGCTCCGGGATTGGTCGCGGACTTTGGCTTAGGCGCGGCAGCGGGCGCCGACGGTCACTCGGGCGGCGTGGCTGACGCGGGAGAGGCGTTATATGATTATGACACGGCGCCCTCGGCTTCGTTTATCGAAGTCCCCAAAAACGAAGGCTCGGAGAATTTCATGCAGCTTCAGGCGGGATTACTTACGGGCGGCGAATGGAACGACAACGCCCACTGGAGCGACTGGCTCGCGCTTTACCGGAACCGCGAGGACTGGAACACATTCAAGACAGGCTGGAGAATAGGCTGGGACGAAAGGATATGCGTTAAAGTGACCGCAAACGGTCAGCCCCTCGAAAACGCAAAGGTTTACTGCCCGACCGCGAAGATTTCTTCCGTTACGGACAACAAGGGCGTAGCTTATCTGTTTTTCAACTCCGTCGAAGATGTTGAAAGGACTATCACCGTTGAATACAACGGCGAGACGAAAACAATTGACCAAATTCAAATTCCGCAAGGCGGGGAAGTTTCCGTTGAATTTGACAGCGCGGCAGACCGCGAAAAATCGCTCGACCTTATGATCATGTGCGACACGACGGGCTCTATGAGCGACGAGCTTGAATATCTGAAAGCCGAGCTTTCGGAGATAATCAGACGCATAAAGAATGAAAACGCAGATCTTCCGACAAGAGTCTCGGTCAACTTCTACCGTGACGAGGGCGACGAATATGTTGTACGTCCGTTTGATTTTACGACCGATATAAACACGGCGGTCTCTCAGATAAGTATGCAGAGCGCCTACGGCGGCGGAGATTTCCCCGAGGCAGTCCACTCCGCGCTTAACAACGCCGTAAACGAGCATGACTGGAATAAAGATTCGGTAAAGATAATGTTTCTTGTGCTTGACGCTCCCGCGCACAGTGATGCACAGATAATCGACAGTCTCAACAAGTATGTGGCGAAAGCGGCGGAGATGGGTATAAGGATAATTCCCGTCGCGTCAAGCGGTATCGACAAGTCTACCGAATATCTTCTGCGCGCTATGGCTATACAGACAGGCGGCACCTACACCTTCCTTACCAACGACAGCGGAATCGGCGGCGACCACCTCGAACCGACCGTCGGCGCGTATAACGTTGAAAAGCTCGGGGATATGATGGTGAGGATCGTGGGAGAATACCTTTCTTAAAATGCGTAATTTGTAATTGCTTTTAATGAAAAACGCGCTCGGGTCATTTCCGAGCGCGCTGTTTTACTTAAGCTTCCGACTGTAAATAAATATACTCGCTGTCCATAAGAACATTTAAGGGGCGATTATAAAGTGCATCAACCTTTCTTATACTGTCCGAGAATGGCGCAATCATACTATTGCGAATTTCGCGGAATTGTTTTGATGTTTTTTCAATCTTATCAGAATGTATATTTTCAAGTTTGTCTCCTGCGGTTGTCAGCAACTTACCAACACCGGACTTGTTTACAACAGGAACTTTATTCAACACATTCCCCACAAAATGACCCGCACCGGCAACTCCATTCAGTATATTTCCCTCTACCGTAGATTCTGCGTCGCTGTTAATCTGGTTATAACAAGCCGTGTATAATTCGAGATATTCAAACGACAGATTTTCAAGCTGAGAAACAATGTTGTTTAAAAACTCCGATTTAAAATTCCTTGAAATCAGAACCTCAAGGAGAGAGGAAAATGAGTAAATATACATCGCAAGCTGATAATTATCAAACTCGGCTTTGACGACTTTAACCTTGTCATCAACGTTTATTCCAACATGCAAATTTGGAATAAGCGATTTCTTTTTTATCTTGCCGGATATTTGCACACGGTAAAACTCTATATCATTTTGTGCATCGTTCTTTATACCAAGTACTCTGTTATGATAATTGCTAAGAACCATTTCATTATCATAGTTGTACTTGTAGTTTTCTTTTATTTCATTAAGTGTATTAAGGTTACCCCTTAATTTTGCCTTCTTATCCTCCTCTAAAAATTCAAGTATATCACCGACTTTTTCCTGAACATCTCTCAATGTCATTTCTATCTCTGCCAAAGCTGCAGCCATAAAAAGCGTCTGAGGATTGTACGGAACTGTACTCGTTACTTTGTTTGTAATTGTATTAACCTCTTCAAGCTTTGCCTGTGCGAATTTTCCATTATGCATAACGCCCGTAACGATTCCAGAGCCGTCTTTACATCTTATCATTTCAGCAGGGATGTTGTCGATTCTCCTATATAGCTTTTCTCCACCATTTGTAACTACCGTTTGAGTAACAGTTCTCATAGCTTCCGGTAAAGTAGAAAACGCGCCTCCCATGGCTATAATACCCGCCAATGGAATTTTTTTATAGCCGCCGATGTCCGCACTACTCAAATCTTCAAAAGGAACAACCGCGTCAGAAACAGCTTCTATAATTTCATTTTTTATGTCTTCATTTTCCATAGAGTAAAGCTCCCTTGCAGATAAAATAAACTGTCATATCTTCGTCATTCTCGCGTAGTTTTTCATTACGGCTTTTTCGCCTATCTGATCGAAATTTACCGTGACCATCGCGTCGTTGCCCATCTGCTTTATCTTTGTCACAACTCCCTCGCCGAATTTCGAGTGGCGCACCCTGTCGCCGACGGCGATATTTTCCGCCGCGCCCTGCGCCGCGGGCGTTTTGAGCTTTTCCGACTGCTCCTTTAAGAAACTGTGCGCCTTGGGCTTTGAAAACGACGAAAACTCCCTTGAAAACGCGGGAATTTCCTCCGTCAGTTCGCAAAGCTCCTCGGGGATCTCACGCGCAAAGGTCGAAAGCTTGTTTGCACTCGTTCTTCCGTAAAGCATACGGTAGTTTGTATGGGTTATGTACAGTCTCTCTTTCGCGCGGGTTATCGCGACATACGCAAGTCTGCGCTCCTCTTCCATTTCGCTCGGCTCGCCTATGCTCATCATCGACGGGAAAACATTGTCCTCTGCCGCCACCATAAACACCGTCGGAAACTCAAGCCCCTTCGCGCTGTGCATCGTCATAAGCGAAACGCGGTCAGACTCGCCGTCGTAGCTGTCAATGTCCGAAACCAGCGCCGTCTGCTCGAGAAAATCGGGCAGAGCCGCGTCGGGCTGTTCGTTCATGAGCGAAACAGCGTTTGATTTAAGCTCCGCAATATTCTCAATGCGCGGCACGCCTTCGTCGCCCTGCGCTTTCAGCATTTCAATATAACCCGTTTTCTCCGCCACCGCGTCGATAAGCTCGTCAAGCGGAAGCGTGTCCGCAAGCTCGTCAAGCTCGTCGAAAAGATTAGCCGCCGCTTTGAGAGCGTTTGCTTTTCTCGACAGCGTTTCATATTGCGCCGCGTCGCGGCATACCTCGATCGGGTCTATGTTCAGCCCCTCCGAAACGCGGATTATTTCCTCTACCGTCGCGTCGCCTATACCGCGCTTTGGCTCGTTTATGACTCTCCTGAACCTCACCGCGTCATACGGGTTGTTGATGATAGCGAGGTAGGACAAAATGTCCTTTATTTCCTTTCGGTCGTAAAAGCGCAGTCCTCCCACCATTTTATACGGTATCTTCTGCCGTGTAAGCGCCGTTTCCACGCTTCTTGACAGCGCGTTTGAACGGTAAAGCACGGCGAAATCCGAGTATTTCGCGCCGCTTTCCACCTCTTCGGAAATTATATCGGCAATTCCCTTTGCCTCGCTCTGCTCGCTCGAATATTTTCGTATCTGAATTTTCCCGCCCTCGCCAAGCTCGCTCCAGAGCTTTTTGTCCTTGCGGCGGGAGTTGTTTTTTATGACCGCGTTTGCGGCGTTTAAGATATTTTCGGTAGAACGGTAGTTCTGCTCGAGCCTTACCACAGCGCAGTCTTTATACTGCTTTTCAAAATTGAGAATGTTCTCTATCGTCGCTCCCCTGAAGCGGTAGATAGACTGGTCGTCGTCGCCCACAACGCACAGATTTTCGCTTTCGCCAGCCAAGAGAGAAACCAGACGGTATTGCGCGACGTTTGTGTCCTGATACTCGTCTACCATTATGTACTTGTACAGGTTTCTGTAGTGCTCCAGAGCGTCGGGAAAGCCCTCAAACAGCTCTACCGTAAGAAAGATTATGTCGTCGAAATCAACGGCGTTTGCGTTTTTAAGAGCCGCCTGATATTCTCTGTAAACCTGCGCCACAAGCTTTTCGATATAATCAGAGCTGTCCGCGTAGTCCTTCGCGTAATCCTCAGCCGAAACAAGCCTGTCCTTAAGCGACGAAATACGGTTTTTGAACACCTTTATTCCGACAGCCTTTTCATCTATGTTCAGGCGCTTCATGATATCCTTTAAAAGCCTTTTTGAATCATCGTCGTCGTAAATAGTAAATCCCGAGCGATAGCCGAGCTTTTCGATCTCGCGGCGCAGAATTTTTACGCACGCCGAATGAAAGGTCGAGGCGTTTATTTTGTCCGCTTCTTCTCCGAGCATCTGCGAAAGTCTCGCGCGAAGCTCTCCCGCCGCCTTGTTTGTAAAGGTGATAGCTAAGATGTTCCACGGCTTTACGGGACTTACGGCGATTATTTCCGCGAGCTTAACGGCGTTTTCGGGAGTTTTATCCAGCTTCGGAAAATCGGCTAAAAACCGCTCCTGCTCGGGAGAAAGCCCGCGTATTTCCTCGGCGTGATATGCGTTTCCGAAAAGCGTCATGTTAGCTATCCTGCTGACAAGCACCGAGGTCTTTCCGCTGCCCGCGCCCGCTATGATAAGCTGCGGGCCGTTCACGCGGAAGATCGCTTTTTTCTGCATATCGTTTGCGCGGGAGAAAAAGCTTTCAAGCGCCGTTCTTTTAAGTTCTGTATAATTCAATATTTACCTCACTCGCTGTCAGTATCTCCGAGAGCCACGAAGGGATTAACATCGCCTCCGACTACCTGAGGAAGCTCGCCGTTCCACCTTTGTATTTTCAGATAGTCGATATATCTCGGGCTGTTCTGAAGCTGTTCCTGTACGGTCTGAATAGCGTAAGCCTCGGCCTCCGCCTTTATTTTCTGCGAGTCTGCCTCCGCCTGAGCTTCTATTACCTTCTGCTTTGCCTCTTCTTCCTTTTCGGCGGTCTTGTTCTGCATCTTAAGCGCGTCCTGCGCGGCTATTACCTTGTCCTGGATAGACTGCTCAAACGCCGCGTCAAACGAAAGGTTTTCAATAGCGAAGGCCGTTACGATGATCCCGCTTGGCGCAAGGGTATCTCTGAGTGACTCGTAAATGGCGTTCTGAACCTCCGAGCGCGTCTGGACCAGATCCTCAGCCTTTACCTTTCCTATCTCGTTTTTTGCGATCTTTGCAACGTTAGGGACCAACAGCTTTGTTTCCACGTTTGAAATCCCGATATTTCTGATGATATCCGAAAGCTTTGTGCCGTCGTAGTAATAGTTCATCTTGAGCGAAAGCTCGTCGACTGTCTGCGTGTCGCTTGTATAGGCGTTGGTCTGTATCGCGTAGATCTGCTCGCGCGTGTCTACCTGCTGAATTTCCTCAATAAAGGGAAGATGGAAATTAAGTCCCGCCGAAAGGTCGCTTCCGACAATTCTTCCAAACTGATATTTTACCCCGATAAAGCCCTCGTTTACAACCGTAAAGCAGTTGAACAGGACCAGCACCAGCAAAACCGTTATCACTGCCGCAAGGGCAATGGTAGCGTAATTCATTTTTCCGTTCTTTTTCTCTTCAGCCATTATTCTTTCCTCCGTTTGTCAGTTGTACTTTTACTTTTGTCTTTTATGCCGGCGCAAGCTCTGCTGCTTTCAGCAGAGCTTGCGTGATATTATGCGTTGATCAGCTCGGAATATTTGTCGTTTATACTGAATTCCGCCGCGACCGATTTCCTGCTTATGCCCTCGTTTGCAAACGCCTGAGTAAGCATAAGCTTTATTCTGTTTACCTGGTTTACCTCGGACGCTCCCGGGTCGAAGTCCACCGCCACGATATTGCTTTCGGGGTGCTGGCGGCGAAGCTCGCCGATAACGCCTTTTCCCGTTACATGATTTGGCAGACACGCAAACGGCTGCATACAAACGATGTTAGGCACGCCCTCGCGGATAAGCTCGAGCATCTCCGCCGACAAAAACCAGCCTTCTCCCGCGATGTTTCCGTTGGAAACAATGGGCTTTACCGATTCCATCATTTCAAAGATATCGCCGGGGCTTCCGAATTTAGTTCCCTTTACCGCCTTGCGGTAGCTGCCCTCCATAAACCTGAACGCCTTTATCACCGCGTTCTGGACGGTCTTTTTAAGCCTCGTGCTGTATAACAGCTTGTATTTAGTGACCCCGTGAGAGCAGATATAGTAGAAAAATCCCATGAGGTCGGGCACGACGACCTCGCAGCCCTCGTTTTCGAGCAAGCCGATTATGTCGTTGTTTGCGACAGGGTGGAATTTTACGAGAATTTCCCCGACAAGTCCGATCTTCGGCTTCTTTACATCGCGCACGGGAAACTCCGAAAACTCCTTTACGATGTTTCTTACGTTTTCGTTAAAGCGCGGAAGCGAGGTAGATTTAAGCTCGTCGCGGAGATATACCCGCCATTTTTCATAAAGCGCGTTTGCCGAGCCTTTTTCAACTTCATACGGTCTGACCTTGTACAGACACCTCTGCAAAACGTCGCCGTAAATTATACTCATAAACGCGCGTACCGCCATTCCCGCGCTGATCTTAAAGCCGCTCTGCTTTTCAAGCCCGACGACGTTGAGCGAGATAAGCGGAACGTTGTCATAGCCCGCGTCCTTAAGCGCCTTTTTCAGCATTCCGACGTAGTTTGTAGCTCGGCAGGCTCCGCCCGTCTGAGTTATCATGACCGAGGTGTTTTCCAGATCGTACTTGCCGCTGTTAAGGGCGTGGATAAGCTGACCGACGATGAGTATGGACGGATAGCATGCGTCGTTGTTTACATACTTTAGTCCCTCGTCAACCACCGCCTTTGAGCAGTCGCGCAGGATAACTATGTTATATCCCGTATGTATAAACGCCGCCTCGAGCAGATCGAAGTGTATCGGCGCCATCTGCGGGCAGAGAATGGTGTGCTTTTTGCGCATTTCCTCGGTAAACTCGGGCTGTCTTATGTAACCGACGTGTCCGCGCACGGGCTTGTATTTATGTCGCGCGCGCTCGTCTACTACGGAGATAAGCGAGCGCAGGCGTATCCTCGCGGCGCCGAGGTTGTTTACCTCATCTATTTTAAGACAGGTATACAGCTTTCCGAAGCTGTGTAAAATTTCCTGGACCTCGTCGGTAGTTACCGCGTCGAGTCCGCAGCCGAAGGAATTGAGCTGTACCAGCTCGAGGCAGTCGTTTACCCCGACAACATGTCCCGCGGCGTAAAGTCTGGTGTGATACGTCCACTGGTCGACTACGCGGATAGGTCTTACTACCTTTTCAAGATGCGCTATGCTGTCCTCTGTAAGCACAGCGAAGCCGTATCCCGAAACCATTTCAGGCAGCCCGTGGTTTATCTCGGGGTCTACATGATACGGTCTTCCCGCAAGCACTATTCCGCGTTTTCCGTTTGCTTTCAGAAACTCGAGAGTTTCCTCGCCCTTTTTGCGCATCTCCGCCTTAAACTCTCTGTCCTCGGCATACGCCTTTTCAAGAGCGTTCTTTATCTCGCTCTTGGTTATCCTAAGCTCGGGAAGACTTGCGGAAAATTCCTCAAACAACCTTTCCGCCATTCGCTTTTCATGAAAGATCGGCAAAAACGGATTTAAAAACTTTACGCTCGAGCGAAGCTCGGGAACGGAGTTTTTGATGACCTCGCTGTATGTAGCCACAACGGGGCAGTTATAGTGATTGTCGCCGCCGTTTTCGTTTTCCATTTCATACGGCATGGAGGGGTAGAAAATAAGCTTTACGCCGTCGTCGATAAGCGCCTGGATATGTCCGTGCGCCAGCTTCGCGGGATAGCATACGCTCTCGCTCGGCATTGTTTCGATACCCATGTCGTAAATAGCCCTTGACGACTTCGGCGAGAGCTTTACCGAAAAGCCAAGCTCGGTAAACAGCCTGTGCCAGAAGGGGAAGTTTTCGTACATTCCGAGTACCCGCGGAAGCCCTATCACCCCGCGCTTTGCCTTGTCCTCGGACAGACACTCGCGGTCGAAAAGCAGATGATATTTATAGTCGTAAAGATTCGGCAGCTTTTCCTCGGCGGAAACATTGCCCGCGCCGCGCTCACAGCGGTTGTTGCT
>JAFLUG010000075.1 GCA_022508885.1 Oscillospiraceae bacterium
TAATTAAACGAAGAAGTTACACGTTGCGCAGGATTTCGACATCTTGCGCAACGGGTATTGAAATATATAACTCAAATATGTTATAATTAAAATATATAAGGTTGTTTGCCTATGGATAATTGTATATTATTATGCTTATGTTCCATAGTCTTTGAGGATTTCGTCAAAATCGGCCGTAAAGGAAAAGAAAAAAGTATTTCAAGTCAGCATAATTTTGTTCAAAAATCGATTTTGACGGAAAACATCAAGTCCATAAGTCTATAAAGTAGTTTTATGATCTTGAATAGCTTATCCAGTAAGCGGGTGTATTCAGTTTGTCAAGTATTTTATGTTACATATCATTGTCCACTGTTACCTTGTACCATTTTATCGAATGGCTGCATGATAGTTTCGATAACAAGATTAATTCCGCTAGATTATATGAATCTAATGAATCTAACGAAAAATTTTCAAGCAATCGCCGGCAAAGCCCGAAGGGTTCTAATTGTACGGTGTTGGCTCAACTACTTGATTGTGAGGGGATTTTATGGAAAAACTTAATATTGGAAATGTATGTATTAGTTCTGTATATTCTAGAGAAGCTAGTTTTAAAGATTATCGTTACGTTGCCTGTAAAGCGGCGGAAGATTTGGGATATGATGTATATAGGAATCCAGAAAACATAGGGGCTACCCAAAGAGAGTTTGAAAAACTCCTTGAAAATAAGAGACCTATATTCGTTTTGTTGGTAGGTCAAGTTAATTCAAAAGTAGTTAAAGATGAATGTAATATGGCCTTGTCACTTGGTTTGCCAATTATTACTTTGTTATGGACAGAGAATGGTAAAATAACGACAGCAACCAAAAGACTTATGAATACCATCTCTAAAGCCACATTCGAAAAAGACTGTAGTTGTTTTGGTAATTGCGAAGAATTATATAAAGCAATTCAAAAAAGATTAACTGCATATGAAGCTGAACGTATGATTACTACGGCAAAGTTTATTCCTCAACATGCCCAAATATATACAACCTCCGAAAAAATAATTAATAGTGCTAAAAAGCGTATAATACTTTGCCAGCAAACATCATCAGTGATGCTTGGTTCGAGATCAGGTGTAAAACATGAACAAGAGTTCTATGAGAAATTAATTAATTGGATAAAAAACGCTAGCAAAGAAATGGAGTTTCTCCACATATTTTCGTATTGTGAAACAAAAAGTGAATTGCACAATACTGCTTATAATTGTTCTAAAGCAAAAGACGAGTTATTAAAAATATGCAGTAATAAAAATAATAATATCTCTTTAGTTATTCGTTCCACAAATTATAGTATCATGCCTTGCGTTATTTGTGATAACAATTTAATCGTGCCATTTAAATTAGGAATGCAAGAATATAATATGTTTTTGCCACATTATATTATTGATGGATCATCGATTTCGAGAATAGTTGCTGATATTCAAGGAATAAAAGGGAAATTACTTTTCTCTAGTGATTCTGCAACATTAATGGGTATCGAAGATTTTTACAAATAAATTACGAGGTTATATTTATGATAATCAAACATTTAGGAATAATACCTGACGGAAATCGGCGCTGGGCTAAACAACATAATATTACAAATATAGAAGCCTATTATTTATTTACTGACCATATTTGCGATATTATTTTCGCTGTAAATGAAATTAGCGTTGATATGTTAACGTTTTATGTGATTAGTAAAGAAAATTTGAAACGAAATCGTCAAGATATATCTGATGTTCTTCAAGCCGTTAACGATATGCTTTTACAAAAAATGCCTTCGATAGTTGATAAATTACAAGCTAAGGTACATTGTATTGGAATAGAGACAATAGACAACGAAGAAATAAAAAACACAGCAAAGGAGTTAGAAATTATTACGGAATCAAATACGGGAATCATTATCAATTTACTCATTGGATATAATCCGCTTGATGAGATAAACAAAGCAATTTTAAATCATGGAACAGTTTCTATTGATACTTTAGCGGTTCCTCAATGCGTCGATTTGTTAATCCGTACAGCGGGTGGACCTACACGTTTGAGTAATTTTTTGCCCTTGCAATGCGGATATGCAAGCATTGAAACGCTTGATGATAAGTTCTTAGATGTGAGTTGCGATACTATAATGTCTATTGTAGAACGATATAAGGGTATAGAACCTAAATATGGTAAATAGCGGAATTGAATCATCTATTGTAATCTGAACCATTAATGTTTAGACTATGAGGGTGATTATATTTTATAAGGGATGAGAGCATTTACGGTTACAATTTCATTCTAGATATCGAAACCTAAATAGCTCAAAATCGGAAGGTAAAAGGGGGGATCTGAACTCTGTCGTCCGATATAAACCAACGTAATTTCGCATTTTCATTAGAAAAATACAGTTAGATATCCAATCCTGCGCTTCAACTGCAGCGCTCGCGGTAAGGTGAATTATTCACATGCATTGATAAACTTGTGACAATATGGTATAATATATAATAAAGGAAAGTTTCTTGTCGAAAAAATCTTTTTTGTAAAGGTTAGACATAATCGCCCACTACCTGTGGGGACAATATAGTAAGGCTGATTGCGGTGCAGTCAGCCTTGTTTTTTATTGTAATGATAATAACAGTTCCTTTGAGAGATTGGACTTCTCGACAAAATGTATTGAATTTTAAATGGAAATATGTTATAATACCTTTGAATAATTATGTTTATGCTTAAAGATGCCGTGAATAAGACGGCGGTGGAAATTGTGTTCTGAAGGATAGGTGTTCAATATGAAAAAGAGAATTTTTAGTACGCTGCTTGTGCTCATATTTTGCTTGACTTTGCTTCCAAAGGGAGCGTGGGCGAGCGTGTCGGCTGACAGTGTTTTTGATGGCGGCGACGGCTCTGAGGGAAACCCGTATCTTATCTCGGCGGCGGAGCAGCTGAAAAAGCTGTCGGAAGATGTAAACGGCGGAGAAAGCTATGAGGGTGTATCTTTCAGGCTGACTCAGGATATTGACCTCGGTGGAAACGAAAACAATCAATGGACTTCTATCGGATATATTTACGAATACGAAGATTTCAAGCAAGAAATGCCTTTAATTCGGGTTGAATATTCGTTTTCGGGTATCTTTGACGGTGGTGGACATAAGATAACCGGGCTGTATATAAATGCTCCAAATGATAATTATCTTGGATTATTTGGAATTGTAGGAGCAAGCGGTACAGTCAAAAATCTCGGTGTGGACGGCACGCTTTCGGGTGAGATGTATGTTGGCAGTATCGCAGGGCAAAACAAAGGCAGAATTTCAAACTGCTACAGCAAATGTAATATTGAGAGCGATAGTTACCGTGTTGGCGGTATTGCAGGGATCAATGAATACGGTGCCGTAATAGAATCTTGTTATAACGCGGGCGATCTTTCAAACTGTTCGTATCTTGGCGGTATTGTAGGATATAATTCCGGCGCAGTGACAGATTGTTATAATACGGGTGTGATTTCCGGCAATAACACAGTAGGAGGGATTGTTGGGGGAAATATCGGCGGTAATGTTGTCAACTGCTATAATAACGGAAAAGTTTCCGGCAGCAGCTATATCGGTGCGGTTATGGGATACTTAAGCTCCGGTACAGACAGCAACTGTTATTATCTTGACACCTGCTGCGCTGCGGGCACCGGAACAAGCACAGCCCGGGACGGACTTGAAGGTATAGTTTCATCGCTCGGCAACGAGTGGAAATACGATAAACTGCTCGGCAGACCTATCCTTATATCCAACCCCGAGATAAAGGGCGACGGCGGAGAGAATACTCCCTATCTTGTAGAAACAGCGGAGCATCTTGTTGCGCTTTCGGCATATGTAAATAACGGCAACAACTGTGCCGGTATGTATTTTGAGCTTGCCGGCGACATCGACCTCGGCGGAAGCGAAACCGATCAATGGACGCCTATTGGGAGCGATTACTATAACAGGTTTAGCGGAGAATTTGACGGCGGCGGAAATACGATAAGCGGGCTGTATGTTAACGCGGATGTGCAGTATCAAGCTCTGTTTGGCTATTTAGACCGCGGGGGCGTTGTCGAAAATCTCAGTGTTTACGGCAAAGTTACAGGGAAACAGTACGTTGGCGGGATTGTCGGATGCAATGCTGGGACAATAAGAAACTGCATCAATTATGTTGAAGTTACCGGCTCAAGCTCGTACAGCCAGTATGTAGGCGGCGTCGCCGGAGAAAATTATGGCATTGTAGAAAGTTGCTTTAACAAAGCAAACATAACAGGACTTTATTGCGTCGGAGGTGTTGCGGGTTACAATAGCAGCGGCGGCACAGTAATATACTGCGGAAATAGCGGCAATATTTCGGGAGACAGCAGCGTCGGCGGCGTTTCCGGAACCGCCGATAACGGAGGTACAACATCAAACAGCTATAACCTCGGTAACGTTTCGGGAAATTTCGGCGTAGGCGGTGTTACGGGACAAGTTTACAGCAGAGGCACGGTAAGCGGCTGTTACAATATGGGCAAAGTGCTTTCAACTTACAGCGGCGGCGATGAAGATATCGATGACCCGGAGCATGATTCTGATATTATTGGTCATGTAGGCGGAGTTATAGGGGCATTTTATATTTATAACGGCGGCGCCTCAACGGTAGAAAACTGTTACTACCTTGATAATTGCAATGCGGAAGGCACGGATTTTTCAAACGACTTCGGAACAAGCAAAACCTCAGCCGAGTTCATATCCGGCGAGGTGGCATGGCTGCTGCAAAACGGTCAGGAAAACGGCGGCGGTCAGGTATGGGGACAGGTCCTAACGGGAGATGATAAGGACGGATATCCTGTTCTGACAAATGACGAGGACAAAGCGGTCGTTATATTTGATCGGGATCTTACATATATCGACGCGGAAGGCAACAAAAAGCCGATTTACTCTAACCAAGGCGCGGACATTGCGGAACTGCCGGAAGGCGCTTCCATAACGCTTGGCGATACCGATCTTATCTTGCCGAACGGCGGTACGTTAAACAAAGACGGCTCTGTTATTCTCCCCGAGGGCAGCATTGTTGAAAAAGGCGGCGAGAGCTTTACGGTTTCCGAGGGCGGCGCTAAATACGACCCTGAGACCGAGGAGCTTATTCCCTTGGAAGAGCCAGATGACGACACCGACTATAATGATAATAATGACGATGATGACGATAAAGAAGAACCGGATAATGGCGACACGGACGATGATGACACCGACGGCGATGTTGATACAGAAGAATCGGACGATGATACTGATGATAACGGCACGGACGGCGATGATACGAACAAAGACGCAGACGATGACGACACGGAAGAGCCAAGTGACGAACCTGTAACCGGCGATGAGCCGAGAGATGACAATGATGAAGTTGAAGTCAACGTCGGGTCGTCAAGCGGCAAAGGTGCTCCTACTGTAAGCCTTGACAAGGCTTCGGCTGAAAGCCTTATCAAAGACGCGCTCGCAAGCCTTACCGATAATGAGCGCAAGGCGGTAGAAAGCGGAACTAAGCTTGAAGTTATACTGACAAGCGAGCTGATTAATAGTGCGATTTCCGCGGAGGACATTCAGGCGGTCAAGGACTTTGCAAGCCGTTCGGGTTATAAAGTAGGTCAGCACTTTAACATCAGCATTATCAAGCTGATAAGTGGTGAACCATCTGGATATGTTACCGAGCTGAGCAAGCCGATAAGCATAACGCTTGAAATTCCCGAAAATATCAGGAGCAGCGGCAGAATATACGCGGTAATATGCATTCATAATGGAGGAGCGGAGCTGCTTGAGGATAAGGATAACGACCCCAAAACAATAACAATTGAGACTAATAAATTCTCTACTTATTCTATCGTGTACAGGAACGCTGCGGTTGACGATGACGACGATGATGATTACTACGCCTACACAGAAAGCAACAATTCGGACACTGATAGCTCAAACGCGCAGAACCCATACACGGGAAGTGAAACACCCATAACGGCGGGGATTGTTCTTGCTTGTATTACAGGCGCGGCGGCTGTGGCAGCTAATAAGAAAAGAACGAAATAAAAACTATACCCGTTCGGTTGAAAAGCCGAACGGGTATCTTTATTTGCGCGATTTTGACGATTTCAGTGCGATCAGACTATGTTTTTTATTGTAACGATATTATTAGTCCTTTTGGAGAAATTGGATTCCTCGACAAAACGTATTGAATTTTAAATAGAAATATGTTATAATTTATCTGAGTGATTATGTTTATGCTTGAAGATGCCGCAAATCGGGCGACGGAAACTGTGTTCTGGAGGCTATTATGAAGAAAAGAATTTTCAGCGTTATACTTGCGCTCATGTTTTGATTGATTTTGCTTCCAATGGAGGTGTGGGCAAGCGGTGTTGTTGATGAAATTATTTACATAAATACGGCGGACGACTTTGTATTTTATCTGGGTAACGGAAATAAAGACAACCTTGATAAGTCTTTCCTGCTGACAGCGGATATTGATCTGTCAGATTATTGCGGTGTAACTGATCCATGGGCGCCGATCGAAAACTTCAGTAACCCGTTTATCGGAGAATTTGACGGCGGCTGCTGTGGCAGCTGAGGAGAGAAGAACGAAATAAGCGGATAAACTCAGACAAAGGTAAATAACTTTGTAGCATTTAGGCGAATGACAGGAGGAATTTTCTTGAAACTATCTGAAAAATTCGGCAAAGCGGCGGCTTGCGTTTTAGCAGCGGCGGTCCTGCTTTCACAGGCTCCCGCGTTGGGGCTTGGACACGGTTTTAGGGCTTTTGCCGAGGACGAGGTCGGCGCAGAGCGCGTAAGCGGTGTTTTCAAGTACGTGGTACTGGAGAACGGCGAAGCGGAGATCACGGGCTTGGCTGACAGAAATGTATATGATATCGATATCCCCGCGGAGATCGACGGTCATGCGGTCGTTTCTATCGGAGAAAATGCCTTTACGGGAATAATAAGATCGCTCAGGCTGCCGCAGGGTCTGCGGGAAATAAAAAGCCGCGCTTTCGACGGTATATTAGAGTGTCCCATTGAGATACCCGAAACGGTCGTGGCGATAGAGGAAAGAGCGTTTGGGTACGGAATGGAAATAATGAGTTATATCGCTATTCCAAGTTCACTCGATTACGACCCGAGCAACGCTTATCCGCCCATGCCTACGGTCTTGAGATACCACACCGAAAACGGCAAAGCCGTTATTGACAGCTATGTGCTCGGAGACGGTACAGGCTACAACCTTTTCGTTCCGGAGACGATATGTTCTTTTGATGTCAAAAGTATCGGTGAGTTCACGTACAAAGAAAATTACTCTCGGTTTTGGGAGAGAGTCAAGGCTGTTATGTGTAAAGAGGGTGTCTCCCTGCCCGACATCGGCGATAAGGTCGAGGTGCGGTACATACCCGACGGTGACGACGGCTGTAAGATAACGTCGGTAGTCGGAAACGATCCCGATCTCACACTTAAGCTTTACAACGATATCAACGGCAGAAAGATAACCGGGATAAGCGGGGTTGCCGCGGAGCTTAAAGCGGTCGCTGTTCCCGACGGTCTGACCGACAACATCGATGTGAGCTTTCCGATGATCTCCTGTAAATACGATAATTTTGGCGTTACAGTCACGGGAGTATCATTGAATGGAGCACCGAGCCTCAGTCTATCATCGAATGATCTGTATGTTTATACTGTCATACTGACGGAAGAGCTCGATGAAAAAGTGTCTTTTGAAGGCAGTCACAACAGGATAATCTACACAGAGACTGAGGGCGGGGTAGAGATAAACGATATTACTTTCATCCGCGATCTGTTCATTCCGACCGTTATCAACGGAAAACCTGTGTTAAGGCTCACCGATGACTGCCCCAAAGATCTTTTCAGAGACGACTCCGAAAGATTGTACATACCGGCGTCTTTAGATTCCGATGAGGTCACATCCACATATAAGATAGTGTATACCGATAATTCCGACAGCGTTTCCCTGACAATCACTTTAAGAGGCAACCATTGGGGCTCTGGCGGAAGAAATCTGGAGGATATATTCGGAAAACCAATCGATACGCTTGTGGTCGTGACCAGCTTTGGATTTGGAGTGAATTACGACCTTGATAAGAATATTATCCGGTATGAGAAAGCCGCGGACGGAAGCTATGTGATCACCGAGATAAGACCCGGCGAGGAGACCTCTACCGTTACTATCCCCGAGACTATCGGCGGCGTTAGTGTATCGGGCTTTAAAGAGGGCGCGCTGGACGATGTTGACTGCATCATCGTTCCCGAAAGCCTTGCGGACGATATCCCCGAGGATATTGAAAAGGTGGTTTACACGATCGACGAGGACGGCGACGTTATCGTCACGGAGATGTCCGAGAACGCCGATGTTAAATTCCCCGAATCGATAGGCGGCACGGTAGTGGACTCGGTCATCGTGAGCGAGGACGCGGCGGATAAGGTAAACGTTCCCAAGACCGCCGACAAGATATCCTATACCGAGGAGGAAGACGGCAGCGTTACCGCGAATGTCGTTCAACAGGGCGAGAACAACGAAAAAGCCACAGTTCCCGATGAGATAGACGGCAAGCCCGTTGGTTCGGTAGCGGTAAAGGAGGGCATAGCTGCCGACGTTCCCGAGACTGCCGACAGATTTACGTATACCGAAAACGAGGACGGCAGCGTAACCGTGACCGACACAGAGCCGGGAGCGGGCAAGGACAGCGTTACCGTTCCCGATAAGATAGGCGGCAAGGACGTCGATACAGTCATTGTTGAGGAAGGCGCGGACGTTGAGATCCCCGAGACCTCCAACAGGATAACCTATACCGAGGACGAAGACGGCAACATCACCGTTACCGATGTGGAGCTTGGCGACGGCAAGGACAAAGCGACAGTACCTCCCGAGATCGGTGGAAAGAAGGTCGATACGGTGCTGGTAAAGGAGGGCACCGACGTTGACGTTCCCGAAACGGCAGCTAAGGTAACATATACCGAGGACGAGGACGGGAATATCACGATAACCGAGATAATCCCCGCGCAGGAGAACGGCAAAGACCTGCCGGTAAAACTCCCCGACAAGATAAACGGCAAAACGCCCGAGCTGTCGGAGCAGGCAAAGAAGCAGCTCCCTCACGAGCACACGGGCGGCACAGCTACCTGTACCGAAAAGACTGTATGCGAATTCTGCGGCGAGGAGTACGGAGACCTCGCGGAGCACAATTTTGAGGACGGTGTATGCACAGCGTGCAAGGCCGAAGACCCCAATGCGAATAAGCCTGATCCAGAAGACGGGAACAACGGTAAGGACGAACCAGAAGACGAGAATAAACCCGAAGATGAGGACTCTCCCGAGGATAGCTCAACAAAGGTAGTTGCAGAGGATCTCCCCGAAAATTTAACGATGAGAGTAAGCGAACTTTCAGACAGCGATGAGATCGCGAATTACCTCAAACGCCATTCCGAATGGAATCTCGCTCAATGCTATAATATCGAGCTGTTTGAAAACGAAACGCAAGTATACGATCTCAATAATAGGATCAGACTGCGGTTTAAGATACCCGAGAGTCTTAGGGCAAACGGACGTGAATTCGCGGTGCTGCGAGTACATAACAGTAATGTTGAGATTCTTTCCGATATCGACTCGAACGCCGATACCGTGACGGTCTTGACCGACAAATTCTCAACTTACGCGATAGTGTATAAGAACGCTGTTACTGACGATGATGACGATGATTTGCCGTCAGGAGACATCGGGTCAAACAATTACGATACTGACAGTGCAAATACGAAAAATCCCTACACGGGAAGTGAAACGCCTATAACTGCGGGGATTGTTCTTGCTTGTATCACAGGCGCGGCTGTTGCGGCGATCAAAAAGAGAAGAACGAAATAAAAACCATACCCGTTCGGCTTAAGTGCCGGACGGGTATCTTTTACGCTATTTTGCTGATTGCAATGCAATCAGCCTTTGTTTTTTATCTAAGGTTCATTTGATTCTATTCTGCCAATCTCAGTGTAAAACACACCGTGCTTTCCGAAATCCGAGCGCATGAGAGAAATGCCGCGAACGGTCATTGTCGCTTTACCGACCTCAATATCCGAAAATCCGCGGTTACCTTTAGCGTTTCTCAACAGCGTTATATGAGGACTAAAGCTCTTTCTGTCAAACGGTATTTGATTCTCCGCAAGTAAGTGCCGGAGCTGTTTCACGATTTTTTCAAGCTGCGGATTCTTCTCAACTCCCGCCCAGAAAAGCTCTCCGAAATTCCCGATATATCCGCCGAGCGTCAGTGTGAACGGCTCAAATCGCACCTGCTCCATGGCGTCAAGAATTACATCAAGGTCGTTGAATTCTCCGATAAAAGCAAGTGTTAGGTGCATATTTATTATATCTGTATACCGCCCTTTAAAGCCGCGCTGCCTAAACTCATTCTGCGTGGCAATGAGGGCGTTTTTTACGCTTTCGTCAAGCTGAATTGCTATAAATAATCTCATATTTACATCACCTGTTTTTTGATGTACATCATGAAATGACATTTAATGGTCTTACTGAAGATCGATAAGAAATCTTTGTCAAAAACATATTTAAGAGCGGTTTTTATGGTGTCTGATGAAAAAATATGATTAAAAAAACTTGAAGTGTGATAAAAACCGTATATATTCATTGCTCTCAATAAAATACTTGTCATAAATTCGGGTTGCGAGCTAAAAATCGATTTCAGTCGATTCTCCTGCTTTGTCTTATGAGAACCATTACGGTAAAACGGATAACCGAATGATGAAACACTTTTTTGTAAGCTTTGATGAGAATATTCGCCCTTATGACGCGTATATTCTCGGTTGGCGGATCGGCGCATATTACGGCGACAGGTATCAGCTTGTTTTCGGAGTTCATGAGGATACGGATAACATACATATTCACTTTGTTTTCAACTCAGTAAGCTTCGTTGACGGTCATAAATACAGCGGAGACTATCACGATCTTGCGTCTTTAAAGCACTATGTTAATCTGGTGTGCTCGGAATATTTTGACAGCAAACAGAGTTGAATAAAATATATCTGCATTTGCAATCCTCCCATTTTTCAATTACATATTATACAAATGAATGCTATATAAGCATTTCCGTTTATTAACGGC
>JAFLUG010000076.1 GCA_022508885.1 Oscillospiraceae bacterium
AGCTCCTTTACCGCCACTCCCACAAGCGGCGAGCCTTCCGGCACCTTAAGCTTTATAAGCTCCACTCTGCCCCTGCAGAACGTGTCGATGTTTATTGCGGACGGAAAGCGCAGAACACGCGCTATTTCCTCAGCGGCCGCCTGCTCGGGATTTATGACCATGGCAAGTCCCAGCTCGTCCTTAAGAAACGGAGCCTCGCTGCTGTACTGCGGACTTCTTACTCTCGCTATGGTCTTGCAGTTTCCCGCTTTTCTCGCTATAAGACAGCACAGAAGATTAAGCTCGTCCGAGCCTGTAACGGCTATCATAAGATCTGCGTTCTCTATTCCCGCCTCCTGCTGTACAAGATGCGTCGCGCCGTTTCCGTTTACGCCCATAACATCGCATTTCGCGGATACGTCTTTAAGCTTTTTCATATCCGTATCTATGACCGTTATATTGTTTCCCTGCTCGTTAAGCTGCTCGGCGAGAGCCTCGCCGACCTTTCCGCAGCCGATGATTATAATATTCAAAGGCAGTTTTCCCCCTTGGTCTGTAAAGTAGTGAATAAATTACCGATATTCAATTACTCTATTATAAACTATTTTTGAACAAATGTCAACAAATTTCCGAAAACCACTGAATTTTTCACAAAAAAACGCTCTGAAAATAAGCAAATTGTTTATATTTCAAATATGTCTATTGACTTTACGGGAAATAGATGTTATAATTATAATATTGTAGAGTAGAATAGTCTCTTTATGCTCATAATAAATTGGAGTTTCGGAGGGAATTTTTATGATAAAAGGATTTGGTGTAACAATAAGGAAGATAGTTTCTGCGGTTATCATGCTTGCGTTATGCGCGGGTATTTTTTCGGGCTGCGAAGGGACAAAGAAGCTTGAGGAAATCAAACTTTCGCTGTGGTGCGCAAATGACGATATCCCCATGATAACCCAGATGGTAGAGGAGTTTAAAGAACATTATAAGGACGAGGCGAACATATCCGTTACCATAAGCGCCGAGGGCGAGGACACCTGCAAGGATACCATACTTGCTAATCCCGCGGCGGCGGCGGACGTTTTCGCTTTCGCGGCTGACCAGTTCAACTCTCTTTTGGGAGCCGGAGCGCTTTTAAAGATTACCGAAAATGTAGACGCGGTTAAAACCGCTAACTCGGCGAGCAGCATAGAGGTAGTGACCGCATCGGACGGACAGCTTTACGCCTATCCCGCGACCGCCAGCAACGGATATTTCCTTTACTATAACTCAAATTACCTCACCAAAGAAGATGTGAAGAGCTTTGACCGTATCCTTGAGGTTGCCGCGAGCAACGGCAAAAAGGTAACCATGGACATCGGCGGAGGCTGGTATCTCTACTCGTTCTTCAAGGGAGCGGGGCTTGATGTTGAGACGACCGAGGACGGAAAAACCAACGTCTGCAACTGGAACACCACAAGCGGAAAGTATACGGGAGTAGACGTAGCGGAGGCTATACTCAGAATTGCCGAGCACGAAGGCTTTTTCGCGGTAGGCGACGACACGTTCAAAGCGGACGCGAAGAACGGCTCGGTTATCGCGGGAATAAGCGGAACATGGCTTTCAAATGATATCAAAGAAGCTTTCGGCGACGGCTATGCCGCGGCAAAGCTTCCGGAATACACGATAAAGGGCGACAGCGTGCAGATGCACTCCTTTGCTGGATATAAGCTTATCGGCGTAAGCGCGCATACAA
Organism: Oscillospiraceae bacterium; assembly: GCA_022508885.1. Taxonomy (GTDB): domain Bacteria; phylum Bacillota; class Clostridia; order Oscillospirales; family Ruminococcaceae; genus CAG-115. The sequence continues at coordinate 1,715 of JAFLUG010000076.1, forward strand.
ATGAGCCGCTGTGGTCTCAGCGTCTCGCGGAGTGGATCACAAACGAGGAAAACCAGCTTACACGCTTTAAAATGCGCGGCGAAGGTCCGTCAAACATAAAAGCCGCTTCCGCAAGCGAGGTTCAGGCGTCTATCGCTATCGTGGCGCTCAGCGAGCAGTCGCTGTACGGCCATCTTCAGAATGTTGCGGATACATACTGGACTCCTACCAACATTTTCGGAAATACGATTGCCGCGAAGAACATGGACAACATTGACCTTCAGGTGCTTCTTGACACAATGGTTGCGGGGATCACAGCAGCGCCCTGAGACTGATTTTATATTATTGGGAAGAATGATTTAAAGTGAACAACATTCCGCTTAGAATTTTCGTTATGATTTTGATTGCAGGAATAATAGGAATTGTGGGAGTTTCTATTCTCACGATAGATATTACTGTGCTCTCAGATACCTATGAGGTTATTATAAACGACCATACCAGGACCCTTGAGACCACAAGCGACATAAGGGCGATGATATATAAGCACCAGTCCGTTATTTCAAAGCATATCTCGGCGGAAGACGAAGAAAAATTCGGAGAATACGAGGCTGAGGCCGCAGAAATTGAAAAAAACATTAAAGACGAGTTTGAAACGCTCAGGCCTAAAATGCAGGATGTTGAACGCGGACCGATATTTCACGACTCATATTCGGGATTTGTAGGCTATCTTGCCAATGCCGAACGCGCGGTATATTTCAGCAGAATGGGTCAGGACAACACCGCAAACTATTATGTTGTGTATGTAATGGACGCCAGCGTAAGAAGCGTAAGCGAAGCGTTTGACAAGCTTGACGCGTATGCCGAGGCGGAAATTGAGAGAGCAAGCGGAGAGATGAACGCTTATATAGAGTTCTCAAAAATAAGCGCGTTTGTAGCTATTCCCGTTATTGCCGTGTCTGTGATAATCTGCTCGCTTTTGTGCTTTAAGATAACCTCAAACCTTAACAGCTACAAAAATCAGCTCGAAATCGATATTGAAAACAAAAACAAAGCTTTGATCGAGCACAACGAGAAAATGCTGAAACTTCAGAATACGACGATCATCGGAATGGCAACGCTTATCGAAAGCCGCGACGGAGATACGGGAGAGCATGTAAAACGCACGAGCGTCTATGTCGCTATGCTTGCTCAGGCTGCGAAACAGGCGGGCTATGAACGTGAGACGCTTACAGACAATTACATCGAGTTTCTTATAAAAGCCGCGCCGCTTCACGATATAGGAAAAATAACGGTATCCGATACTATCCTGCTCAAGCCTTCTCGGCTTACGGCAAATGAGTATGAAAAAATGAAGTGTCACGCCCGCGAAGGCGGCCGCATAGTCCGTGAGGTTATAGGCGGGATAGGCAACGAGGAATATATAAGCATAGCCTCGGATGTCGCGGCATATCACCATGAAAAATGGGACGGAAGCGGCTATAACGCGGGTCTTTCCGGAACGGACATACCGCTTTGCGCGAGAATTATGGCAATAGCTGACGTTTTTGACGCGCTGATCTCTAAGCGCTGTTACAAGGAAAAATATCCTCTCGACGAGGCGTTTAATATCATAAAGGACTCAGCGGGAAGTCATTTCGACCCCGCGCTCGCGAGGATCTTCCTTGATATCCGTCCGCAGATAGAGGATTATCTCAGCTCGATAGGAGATTGAAAATGGCAAGAATAAACGGAGAAGAAGCAAACGCGAAAAACGCGCTCGTGTCCGATTATTTAGCGGAAAACGGATATGCCACAGAGCGCGTTGCGGTTATGATAAACGGCGAGATACTGCCGAAATCCGACTATAACAGTACAAAAATTTCCGACAGCGACGAGGTAGAAATTGTCGGCTTTGTCGGCGGTGGCTGAATTGGAAAAAAGTAATAGGAAGGCATACAAAAAGTCTTTGAAAGGGAGTATGAGGGTGCATTATCCGCTAAAGCGGAAAACACTAAACTTTCTTCAGAAAGTTTCCCCTCATAAAAAGTAAACTAATTGTTTCTTCAGACCAAAGGTATAGTTTATCATTTTATAAGAGAAAGAACCGTTAAACAGCGGTTTTTTATTTGCCATTAATAAGGAAGTTTTGATAAGGATGTGACCCAAAGTGGAAAACATTGACCACATGACCTATCTGCCCGATATGGAGGTAATCGATTCGGATATCGGCGGGCAGGTAATAGAAAAAATGAATGCATATGACTGCACAAAATACACTGAGGCGGAGGTAAAGCGAGCGCTTACGGCGGATTATCCGTCTGTCGAGGATTTCGCGGCGTTGCTCTCGCCGGCGGCAGAGCCGTTTTTAGAGGAAATGGCAAAAAAGGCGACTGTCGAGACCAGAAAGCATTTCGGAAACAGCGTTTATCTGTTTACGCCGCTTTATATCTCGAATTACTGTGAAAACTACTGTGTTTACTGCGGCTTTAACTGTCATAACAACATACGCCGCGCAAAACTCGATACTGACGGAATAAGGCGTGAAATGGAGGCTATCGCAAAAACGGGAATGGAGGAGATCCTTATTCTCACAGGCGAAAGCAGAAAAATGTCGGATGTTGAGTACATCGGAAAAGCCTGCTCAATAGCGCACGAATACTTTAAGAACGTGGGCATCGAGGTCTACCCGATGAATACCGACGAGTATAGGTATGTTCACGAATGCGGCGCGGATTACGTCACCGTTTTTCAGGAGACCTACAACTCCGATAAGTACGAAAAGCTGCATCTTGGCGGTCACAAGCGCGTTTTCCCTTACCGTCTGAACGCGCAGGAACGCGCGATACGCGGCGGAATGCGCGGAGTTGCGTTTGCGGCGCTTTTAGGTCTTGACGATTTCCGGACTGACGCTTTCGCGACGGGAGTTCACGCGTATCTGCTGCAAAGAAAATATCCCCACGCAGAAATTTCTTTTTCCTGTCCGAGACTCAGACCGATAGTCAACAACGACAAGATAAATCCGCGTGATGTTCATGAAAAACAGCTTTTGCAGGTTATGACGGCGTTTCGTATTTTTATGCCGTTTGCGGGACTTACCATCTCAACGCGCGAGCGCGCGGGCTTCAGGGATAACGTAATAGGAATGTGCGCGACAAAGATTTCCGCCGGAGTAAGTACGGGCATCGGCTCACATACAGAGGAAGATTCTCTCGGAGACAACCAGTTTGAAATAAGCGACGGAAGAACGCTCGGAGAAGTCTGCGGCGCTATACGCTCGCGCGGACTTCAGCCGGTTATGAACGACTATGTTTATGTCAGTTAAAATGTTTGAGAATTTTGAAAACATCATCTGCGTTACAAGCAGAAAGCTCTGTGAAATACCGCTTGAAAAACGCCTCGCGGAACTCGCGAAGCTCGGGCTTCGTAATGTTATTCTCCGTGAAAAGGATCTGAACGAGGAAGAATATATTGCTCTCGCAAGGAAAATTCTTTCGATATCCGAAATCGAGCTTACCGTCCACAATTTCCCGAACGCTGCGCGAAGATTTTCCATAAGCCGTATCCATCTTCCACTTTCGATGCTGACAGAAGAGCTGTGTAGGGAGTTTAAGACAGTCGGGGCCTCAGTCCACAGTGTTGAAGAAGCTCAAAAGGCCGAGCGGCTTGGAGCATCGTATATCATAGCGGGGCACATTTTCGCGACCGACTGCAAAAGAAATTTAGCGCCGCGCGGGCTTGATTTTTTAAACAGTGTGTGCCAAGCGGTCAAAATTCCCGTTTACGCGATAGGCGGAATCACTCCCCATAATTTACGGGATGTGTTAAACGCGGGCGCGGTGGGTGCTTGTGTAATGTCGGGACTGATGTAAAAAATCAATAAAAAGTCTTTGAGGAAAGGTTCCGGGGAAATCCCTTCTTAAGAAAGGGGTTTCCCCGGAAAAGAAATAATAAGAAAAAACTCCGGACACTCCGGAGTTTTTCATATTATGCGGTTTCAAAATGTACTATGTATACAACAGAATGTGAAACAAAATTCAGAAAGAGGTGTTTCCTTTTGTGGTAGAACGTACTTCCATCGTACCCGTTTCGGGGTAAAAGAAAACCGTTCTTCCGTAATTCGACCCGGTGTCCTCCGCGATAATCGGAATCCTCAGACTCATCAATGCCTTTTTAACGGCCGCGATATTTCTCTCGCCGATATTGAACTTATCGTTTGAGATAGCGAACATTGTAGCTCCCCCGGCAATTTTCGCGCGCATACGCATTCTGCTTGCGCCCATTCCCTCCATCTGCTTTATCATCATAGGTAAAGCCGTGTCCGCAAATCTCATCGGCGTAGCCGCGCCGTTTACAGCAAGAGTGCTGTCGGGAAGCATAATGTGCGAAAGCCCGCCTATTCCCGTCTGATCGTCAAGTACACAAATACCGATACATGAGCCTAACGCATAGGTCACTAAAACGTCGGGCCTTTTGCAGATCTTAAAATCTCCAATTCCAATCGTTAAGTTAGCCATCTATAACACCAAGCTTTTTCATTAAAGTATCCAAGGATTGCATATCGGGAATAAGAATGATGTTTGACTTGATGTCAACGCCGTCAATCACAAACCCATCGTTTATATACAAAACCTTATCGCCGACCTCGGCAAACGTAGCCACGGGAACGCTCATTATCGCTCCCAACATATCCACGCTCATTGAAGGAGTACTCATATCTATCGTAAGATCCGTAAGCTTTGAAATAGCCTGGAGATATGAGCCGGCCATAATGTTACCCATTTCCTTGATAACCGAATAATCCATTTCATCAAGGTCGGCCGCTTTCACATAATCCTTTCCGAGAAAGGTTTTAAGCGCGATATGCGCGAAGCTGTCCTCCAACAGGAACATAATTATTCCGCAAATATCAACGGAAAGGTCAACAAGAATACCCGTGATTATCTTTTCGGCTCCGCCCATTTCTTCGATCACTTCATCAAAGTCCAGAACCTTTACGTCCGGCACGCGCATCTGGACGCTTTTTCCAAGCATCTGCGACAAAGCCGACGCGGCGCTTCCCGAGCCGATATTGCCTATTTCCTTGAGGCAATCCAACGCAATCGGAGAGAGATCTCCATAACTACTATACATAAAACATTTCCCCCGATTTACTTAATCTCAAATAATGCGCCTTAAGGCGCATTATAAATTTATCTTAAGTTATTCGCTATTCTCGCAAACTCGTCAGCCGTCGTAACAACTCTCGAGCTTATCTGATACGCTCTTTGTGTTTCAATAAGCTTTACCATCTGCGTCGCAAGATCTACGTTTGAAACGATAAGCACTCCCTGAAGCTTTTCCTCAAAGGGATTAGCCACCGGCTCGCCGCTTCTTCCGGTAGCGGAATAGCGGTTTGTTCCGAGAGCGTCAAGTCCGTAAGGGTTAGGAAAATCGTACACGCCGATCATAGCGTTAAGCGCAGGATAATCAACGCTTGTTCTCGTTTCGTCTTCCGCGTCAAAGGGAACGACAATGCGGTTGCCCTCATAGTCAAGAACATACTCACCCGCGTCGCTGACAAGATACCAGTTTGCTCTTTCCGTGCCGACCTGCGCAACCTCTTCATCGATCTGCGTCATAGCAAACGAGCCGTCTCTGGTGTAGTGAGTCTCGCCCCAGCGGTCCTGAACCGCGAAAAATCCTTCGCCCGCGATAGCGTAGTCAAGCATGATGCCCGTTTCATAGAAATGCGACTCGCTGAACATAAACGCGGTTTTCTGAAGATAAACTCCGTGACCGGTCTGCCAGTCGGTTTCGAGAATGTCCTTCTGTCCGTCGTTGTCCGAGTCTACGAAATCTCTGCGGTAGCTTTCGTAAATGCAGTCCGCAAAATCGGGTCTCAGAGTCTGATAACCGTAAGTATTAAGGTTAGCAATATTGTTGGCATAAACCTCAAGCGCCTTTGCCTGAGCTATCATCGCGCTTTTTCCGGTATGAAAAGATATATTCATAAACTAAGCCCTCCGTTTGTTATACCTTCCTGCAAAGACTTGCTTTCTGCTGGTTTATGCTGTCGCATATCTTGAATATCTCGCTCGAAGCCTCGAAAAGTCTGTTGGCGTTCATCATCATAGACAGCTCGTAGTTCCAATCGACATTCGAGCGCTCATAAGCTCCCTGAATGATATCGTATTTCATACCCTCGGGAGGCTCCTGCGCTTCAACCTCGGTGAACATATTCGCTCCGAACTTCGTAACGTCAGACTCGGGATCGATATAACTCAGCCTTAAGTTGTCAATATACTGACCGTCACGATAGATCGCCCCGTCAACGTCAATTACAAAGTCCTTGGTCCCGAGGTATATCTCGCCTCTTTCTCCAAGCACTCTTCCAGAGTTCGACAGCGTGAGATATCCCTCGCTGTCAAGCTCCCACTGACCGTTTCTTGTCAGCATATTCTGTCCGTTGTAGCCTCTTATGTTGAAATATACATTTCCCCAGATAGCCACGTCAAACGGACTTTCCGTATACTCAAACGAGCTTTGCTCGAGGTCTGTATATGAAGTATCGACGTAGGTATGACCGAAGGTTCCCGAGGTCTCCTCACGGTGTTTTACGAGGATAAGCTGCTCGTGAAAGCGGTTCACAAGCACTGTATCTCTCTTATAACCCGGCGTAGTAGCGTTCGCGAGGTTATTTCCGACACAATCAAGCTTTCGGCTGTTCATTATCATGCCGTTGCAGGCATAGTAAAAACCTCTGTTCATAAGCTCCCTCCGTTCAACTGTTTTTAAAATACGGTTCAAGGCGCGCCTTAAGCGAAAGCACCGCCTTTGTATGGATCTGACATATCCTGCTCTCCGTAACTCCGAGAGCCTTGGCTATATCCGAATACTTCAGGTTTTTGTAATAGTAAAGAGTGATGACCTTACGCTCGTTATCCTTAAGCTCGCTTATCGCCTCTGAAACAACGCTTACCATTTCCTCGCGCATAAGTTCTTTATCGGTGGCGGTATCCTTTGCCGACGGCTCGTTTATATTGTCCTCGTACAAAAGCTCCTCAAAAGACAGCGTGATAGTACACGAGCAATCCGCCATATACTTTATCAGCTTTGCCTCATCCATCCCGAGGTGCTGGGCAAGCTCCGCCGTTGTAGGCACTCTCCCATATAAATTATACAACAAAGAATTCGCTTTGTCAAGGGACTTAGCAAATTTTCTGACATTTCTCGGTATCCAATCCTGTTTTCTGATATAGTCGATAATCGCGCCCTTTATTTTAAGCGACGCAAAGGTCTCAAACTTAGCGCCCCTTTCGGGATTGTATTCCTCTATAGCGTCCATAAGCGCGATCACGCCTTCGTTTACTATATCGTCAACCTCTCCGAACTTTATATACATATTGCGCATTGACATTGCCACTGTTCTGACAAGAGTCATATTTTTGAGAACGATCTCGTTTCTTAGGGCAATATCTTTATTCTGCTGATACAATGCGACTTGCTCCGAGCTGTTATATTCGTCCGACATTGTATCACCCCTTTTTGAGCTCAAACAAGACAGGCGCAAAGCCTATTGATATTAAACAGGCATTTATACAGCCCTTGCGCTGCTTCCGAGAGAAATGTTTCCGATTGCTTGGATCTGCGCCGCCGCGTCAATTTCACTGTACGAAAGCACCGTGATGTTAGAAATGAACTGCTCCGTAAGCTTTTTGAAGTAGATTCTCACCACAGGCGAGGTCAGAATTATTACAGTCGGTATAACATCCTTAATTTTATCTATTTCGTTATTTGTCGCCGCGACAATGCTCTGAATAACATCGGGCGGCATAGCGAGATAACTTCCCTGTTCGTTTTTCTTTACCGAGCTTACTATCATATCCTCTATCTGCGTGTCGAGAGTTATTACTCTGAGCGAATTTGCCTCGGCAAAACGGTGAGTAATAGTACGCTTAAGCGACTGTCTGACATACTCGGTCGCAATGTCTATGTCCTTAAGGACATTGGCGTGGTCGCCGAGCGTTTCGAGAATAGTTTCCATATCACGGATAGGAATGCTTTCCTTAAGCAGATTTCCCAATACTTTCTGTAAATATCCGACAGATATAACTTTCGGTATTAGATCTTCCACAACGATCGGATTTGTTTTCTTTACGTTTTCGATCATTGTATTTACGTCCTGACGCGAGAGCAGCTCATGCGCGTAGCGCTTCATGATCTCGCTCCAGTGTGTTATCATGACCGAAACGGGGTCGATGAGAGTGTATCCCGCTACGTCCGCCATGATCTTCTTGTCCTCGGATATCCACTTAGCGGGAAGCCCGAACGCCGGCTCTACCGTGTCAATACCCTCGATCTGAGCGGTAACATCGCCGGAATCGAGCGCGAGATAATGGTCTACAAGGATCTCGCCGCGCGCTACTTCTTCTCCTTTTATCTTAATTATATACAAGTTGGGGTTTATTTCTGGGTTATCAGTCATTCTTACAGACGGAATGACCATACCCATGTCCATCGCGAACTGTTTTCGGAAGATAACCACTCGGTCGATAAAGTTTCCGCCGCTCTTTTCATCAACCAGCCTGAGCAGACTGTAACCGAACTCCATTTCGATAGGCTCAACGTTCAGAAGCTTGAAGACATTGTCAATATCGCGGTAATAGTCATTATCGGTCTTCGGTTTTTCAAGCTCCGCCTGCTCGGCTTTTTGCCGCTCAGCAAGCTCAAGCTGCGCCATTTTCTTTTTGTTTCTGTTGAGGACTATCGAGCCCGTGATAAGCATTATACCGAGCATAAGCAGAATATACCACGGGAATCCCGGGATAAACATCATGACCACAACCACGATTCCCGCGATAAGAAGCACAAACGGCTGCTCGGTAAACTGCGACTTGAGGTCTTTGATAAGGCTGTCCTCGCTCGCCGCACGGGTCACTATCATACCCGTAGCAACAGAGATGAGAAGCGAGGGTATCTGCGAGCAAAGTCCGTCGCCGACCGTCGCCAGAGAATAGGTGTTTAAAATTGTACCGAAATCTCCGCCGTTCTGGACCATTCCGATAATAACGCCGCCTATGAGGTTTACAAGCGTCGTAATTATCGACATTATGGCGTCGCCCTTGACAAACTTAGTAGCACCGTCCATAGAGCCGTAAAAGTCTGCCTCGCGCTGGATATTGCTTCTGCGCTTTTTTGCCTGCTCTTCGTTTATAAGACCCGAGTTTAAGTCGGCGTCGATAGCCATCTGCTTACCGGGCATAGCGTCGAGCGTAAATCTCGCCGCAACCTCGGATACACG